>NZ_LGQU01000014.1:0-48464 GCF_003115935.1 Azospirillum sp. TSH20 | reverse complement strand
AATGCTGATTATGTGTTAAGTGAAAAATTTCCCAAAATAGGACATTAACGAAATAAACAGTCTAGTAATTTCGTTTCCGTTGCGTTTCCTGTTTGTCCATATGTCGCAGATCGCATAGGATCGCCTAGGTGTTGTGTAAATAACTTTCTGCCATGCATCCGATACCGCATCGCTCCCGCTTTCGGATGAGCGTGTCCAGACAGCAACAAGGCCACCGCAATGGGTGGCCCTTTGTCGTTGACACCCTGCCCCGCCGTCTGGCGTGATGGGCTATGAGCACGAAGGAATTCCGCTGCCTTGGCGACTGGCAGCGCCACGGAGACACCGTTGCCGTGCGGTGCCGGGCGTGCGGCCATCAGGTAGAGCTTGACGCCGGCCCGCTGCTGATGCGCTGGGGATATGGCCGGCACCCGGCGGACCTGCCGTGGAGGTGTAGCGCGTGCGGCGCAGGACGGGATAAGATCGCCGTGGGGATAGATGCGAGGGTGCCATGGCGATGAGGATGTACGGCGTGAAGGGCTTCCAGGGCTCGACAGAAGTGCCGTCAATTGTCCTGAAAGTGCGAGCGGCCAACCCGTCACGCGCCGTGTCGCTGGCGTCAGAGAGGCCGCTTGCCGCAGGGCTGAGGCTGGAGGCGGTGGACGTGGGGTGCGGGCTGCCGCAGGAAGGCGTGTTTTATGAGGGTCCGTGGCCTTGGCCGGGGAAGGCGGCTTAACCGCCCTGCCCTACCGCGCGGCCATTAGACAAAACATGAACGCCGTGCGATACTTCTTGGCATGAGCGTCACCCATCGAGGCTATAAGTTCCGACTGTATGCGACCGACGAGCAAGAAGCTCTGTTCGGCCAATATGCGGGCGTGTGCCGCCTCGTCTACAATCTCGCCTTGGAGCAGCGCCGAGACTGGTGGCGGCAGTTCAAGACAAGCACCGGGCGGTCCATCAGCTACCCGTCGCAGGCTCGCGAGTTGACGGTGTTGCGCGCCGAGTTCGAGTGGATAGCTGCGGTTTCGATCATCCCTCAGCAACAGGCCCTTCGCGATCTTGATAGCGCATTCGGAAGTTTCTTTGCGGGCCGCGCCGACTACCCGACGCCGCGCAAGCGCGGGGAGAATGACGCCTTCAGGTTCAGCGGACGCAACTGCCAATGGCGCAAGCTGAACGCCAAGTGGGGCGTCGTCCGCCTGCCGAAGATCGGCGAGGTAAAGTTTCGCCTAACCAGCGACATTCCTGGCGCGGTCAAGAACGTGACAGTGAAGCGTGATGCGCTAGGCTGGCACGTCGTGTTCTCGACGGAGGTTGAGCACGAAGCGCCGCAGAATTTCGGCCCTGCTGTCGGCATTGATCGCGGCGTAATCCACACGCTTGCCCTGTCGGACGGACGTTTCATGGACATGCCGCGCGAACGGCTTAACGTGCTGGACCGGCGCGCCCGGAAGCAGGCGCGAAAGCTGGCAAAGTGCAAGCGCGGATCGAACCGCCGGAACGCGGCGAAGAAGTTGCTTGCCCGCACCAAGGCGAAGATGGCGCGCGTCCGCCTGCACTGGAGCCATGAACGCACCACCGAGATTGCGAGCACCCATGGCGTGGTGGTGATCGAAGCGTTGAAGACGCGCAACATGACCGCGAGCGCCGCCGGCACAGCAAAAGCGCCGGGCCGGAGCGTGCGGCAGAAGGCTGGGCTTAACCGCGCGATCCTGAACAACGCTTGGTTCCAGTTTGAGGCACTTCTTGCCTACAAACTGGCAGAGCGCGGCGGCGAACTGCGTAAAGTAAACCCTGCCTTCACGTCGCAGACGTGTTCATGCTGCGGCGCCATCGACAAAGCAAGTCGCGAGAGCCAAGCGACTTTCAGGTGTGGACATTGCGGGCATGCGGCCAACGCCGATACTAATGCTGCCCGCAATATCTTGAGGGCTGGAACACAGCCTGCGCCGAGGTTTTCCATTGGGAAGCCGTTGAAGCGCGAACTGAAGAGAGCGGCTTAGGCTGCTCTTGGAAATCCCCTGGCTTTATTCGTGGGGAAGATGTTAAAGCGTGGCTTTGTCGGTCATGGCGTGTACTCCGGGATGGTGGGGGATGGGCGGTCAGCGCAGAACGTTCATGACGCGCTGGTAGAAGATCGAATGCGCGTGGTCGAAACCGCTACCGTAGTCGTCGCTCTCGCTGTCCAAGTTGATCTGGCTGGCATCCAGTGCCTTTTCGACTTCCTTGCGCAGCCCGACAAGGCGCCCGTACAGTTCCTCAAGCATATCGGCGGCAAGCAAGCAGGTGTCGGTGCCGCGCTTTGATCCGTCGCGGAGTTCGGCGGCAAGTTCGATGGCGTTCATGGTCTCTCCAACTGTCAAAAGTTCGTTGACGGTTCAGCAGCGGGCGGCGAGTGCGGAAATGCGCTTGCCGAATGACGGCGACGGGCGCTTGCGGACAGGAGCGGCAGCACGCTCCTGAAAGGCTTCCAATGCGGCCTGCGCCTTGCGGGCCTCTAGGTCAGCTTCGCGCCACGCGGTTTCCGCCTTCCTCGCTTTCTCCCATACCTTGAGACGTTCGGGGCCAAGCGGGCGGCGGCTCATCTCGTAGTGGAGAGCCGACCACTTCGCCATCAACTCATCAGCCTTGCTTACAAGTTCAGCGATCCTCCCCGGCAGGTTGGCGGCTATCCGCTGCGCCTCGGCGACCGTCGCCGCCTTGGCAGAGGCGCGGGCGGCAGCCAGAAGTTCGTCGTGCGTGGCGAAGGTGGTCATGTTCGGCTCCGTTGTTCATCGCCCCGTGATGCTGTAATGTAGCTACAGAAACCCCTTGCCGTCAAGAGGATTTGTAGCTACAATGCCACCCATGAAAACGAAGCAACTCAGGTCATTCCGCATTGATGAAACGCTTCTGGCAAGGCTGGATGCTCTGTCGAGAAAGCGCGGCGATGCGGTCGAGATTGTGGAGGAGGCATTGAGGAGAGAACTGACGAGGCGCGAGCGTGCCGCCAAGCGTGATGCGTCCGGTGGCGCCGGTGTCCGCCTCAAAGAGAAGGGGGAGCCATGACGATGCAGGCAGCATCCGAAGATACCGACTGGCACAGCGTTTCTGGGAAGTACGTTCTCGGGACCGGCTTATACGAGTGGAGCATTGTTGGCGGCGTTCGGTACGTCACTCGGGCCAGCGACAGCGGAACCCGCCTTTATGTGCGTCAGCTTGAGCGTGACGGCTCAATTGATGAGCACGAGCCGGAAACTTGGATGGTCGCCCGCAAAGTGAAGCTCATCTGCGACACTTGGGAAGAAGTGCAATCCGCCCTTGCTTTGAACAGGGAAGCCATGGAAACGCACATCGCCATGCAAAAGCAATTTGCTGAGGCGAAGAAGGCAATCAAGTGGAAGCTGTTGGCTATGTGCGCCTCCCGCCTCCGGGACACCAAGGGAGGGGAGCCATGAGCGACATGCTGGACGATCTGCGGAACCGGTTGCGCGCTATCGGCATCGGCGCAGACGGCACGTTCCGGCTCCACGAAGCGGCCGAGCCGGTCGCTGGCTCCGCCTTCAAATGGCGTTTCTTGGGCGCCGACATCCAACGCCTGCTCAAGGGCGCTGGGTACGCCACGCGGGCGCCCGGATCGGATGGGATTTGGGTGCTGACCGACGCCGGCCGTGAGTGGCTACGTGACGCTACGCAGCCCACCGGACACAAGGGGGATGAGTGATGGCAAAGTGCCTCTGCCTTGAAGGCGAGAACATCAAGCCGAGCACGGCGGCAGAAGCCAAGAAGCTGATGGGGAAGCTTGTCCGCTACCTGCGGAGCAATGACGTTGACCGTCGCCGCGGCTACTTCTTCCCGCGCTGTGGCGAAGTGGTCGGAGTTAACGGGCGAAACGTCATGATTGACGGCGATTGGGTCTACCTGCCTGACCTGTACGAGATGGTCGAGGTCAAGTCCGCCGCCAATACGGAGGAAGCCAGCAATGGGTAAGCTGACCAGCAACCAGCGCGTCACCCTCGAAAGGCTGGCCGGCATGACGCAGCCATGGAACCCGATCGGCCGATCAACACAGTTGCTCTTGGCGGCCCTTGGCCGTCAGGGGCTGGCGCAGAAGCGGCATGGATACCCGGCGGGCTGGGAGGCCAGCGATGCAGGAAAGGCCGCTGTGGCTAGCTGCGGAGATTGGCGGCCGATGTCGGATGCGCCGCGCGACGGGACGATCTTCCGGGCCGAAATTCGCGGCTTTGGCGACCGCCACCTGATCGCCTGGACGGAAGGCATCGGCGTGGATGACGACGACCAGCCGTGCGGCGCTTGGGTGCATCACGGCCCCGGCGAGCCGCCGCCATGCTGGTCAGATGGCGCATGTTGGGACAGCAATGCCGATGGGTCGATGTCCGCGCCACCTGTCCGCTGGATGCAAGCCGCCTCCCTTCTAGGGATAGAGCTACCGGCACGATCCGATACGGGAGAGACGAAATGACCACAGCACACCCGACGCCATGGAAGATCGTCAAGACAGCGGTCGATTATGCATCTCCGGGCCGTCCGCCGGACATTTCGATTTCCTACGATGTCCGCGACGCGAATGGGAGGCGGGTATACCTCACTGGCGATACCCTTGAGTACGTCGTGCGGATCGTCAATAGCATGGGAGAGACGCCATGAGCACACAGGACGAAGCCGTCATTGAGGCCGTGGCGGCTGAATTGCGCGACCACATGACGGCCGGCAAAGACCCGTTCGGCGTTGCACTGGCCGATACGATGTACGTGGAGAACATGGCGAAGGATGCCGCCGACGCCAAGCGGATCGTGGACGACATGTGCATGATCGCAGCTAGGGCCGCTATCCGGGCCTATCTCTCAGCACTGGATAAGGCCGATTGGGTGGTGACACAGGCAGAGGCCACCGACCACATGGCCGCCGTCGCCATGAACGCATGGACCGACCTAGAGCACATGAAGGACCAGCGCGAGCGCATGCGGCATGCTGTGTCACAGGGCATTGCCGCCTCTCCCCCTCCGCCGGGAGCCGACAAATGAGCACAGCAGCACAGACGCGGGCCGCCGGCTTCTATTGGGTGCGCCACCGCAAGTGGATCATATGCCACGGAGGGTGGACAGTGGGAGAGTGGTGCCGCAGCGACGACGGAGGCTACTGGAGCGTCGTCGGCACGGATGAGGGCTTTGGCGATGGCGACATGGCCGAGATCGACGAGCGCCCCATACAGCGACAGCCCTAGGCGCCCTTCCCTACTAGACCGAACATGGAGGACAGCATGAGCCAAACGTATCACGTCAAGGTCAACGGCGGACCAGAGCGACAGATCACCGTTGAAGGCTCTGAGTACATCAGCGCCGCCGCCGCCGTCCCAGCCATTTTCGGCATCAACGCTGATGGCTTTCCGCTGAGGATCGTCATATGGGTTCCCGTGCTTCTGCCGGAGTATGGGCCGTACACCTATTCCATCGCCTACCCTGGAGCGCCAGTCATCTTTGAGAGCTAACCGGCACGAGGTGTTGGGGTTTGGGGCGGAGGCAGTATCCACAGACTGAGCGCGGGCTTGACGTTCATCGTCTGTTCTGCGACTCTGTGGAGTCCAAAGGGAGTTAGCGGCTCCCCTTGGCCCCAATGAGCGGCGTGTGGTAGCACGCCTTGACGCTCCGACGCAGCGTATTCCCATGCGCGTCCGGCATCAAGCGGCTTCTCCCGCCTTCGTAACGACGGAGGCCAGATTGTTTAAGCCTGCCAAACCGAAGATGAACTGGCAATTCATCACCAGGGCGATTTCGTGGCTCTACGCCAGAGGCCACACATTCAACAATTCCCCCAGCGCCAAGAAGCTTGGCTTCATGCTGGCGAGCGACCATGCCCTGCCGCCGGAGATCAGGAACGGCTTGCGCGGCAAGGGAGACAATGCGCGCCCACGCTTCGTCGAGTTCTTCGACGCACTGCCGCCGGGGGAAAGGCCCCCGCTGGTTAGCTTCTCGGGCAACCCCATGCGCTTCGATGGTCGTGGCGTCCCGAAGGTGGACCGGGAGGAGGCAAAGAAGCGCCGGCAGCTAGTCCGCGACGACGATGGAAAGCCGGCGCCAAAGCCCAAGCCGCGACCGAAGAAGGTGCAGAGTTTTTACGAGACACGGGAGTGGCGTGAACTCAGATACAAGGCGCTGCAAATCCATGGGGCGCGCTGCATGTGCTGCGGCGCCACGCCACAAACCGGCGCCGTGATGCACGTCGATCACATCAAGCCGCGAAGCCGATACCCGCATCTTGAGCTTGAATTGTCAAATCTACAAGTTTTATGTGGTGATTGCAACCTTGGGAAGAGCAACAAGGACAAGACTGATTTCCGCGGCCGATGGCGCGAAGAGCCCAATCAGCTTGATAGGGAATACCGGCGCATCATGGAGGGGGTATGACCATTCGGGTGTTGGTATGCGGCGGGCGTGATTTCCAAGACCACAAGGCCGTCTTTGCCGAACTGGACCGGCTGAACGAAGCGCGCGGCGTTGATCTGGTCATCCATGGCGCCTGTGTTCAGCGAGGCATGCTGTCCGGGGCTGACCGATGGGCAGAGGAATGGGCGAAGGCTCGGGAGACGCCGTATCTGGGCTTCCCGGCACGCTGGAATGCAGAGGGGAATGCCGCCGGGCCGAAGCGGAACGCCCGCATGCTGGAGCGTTGCAAGCCGCATGTGGTGGTGGCGTTCCCCGGCGGCAGAGGAACGCGCGGCATGGCGAAGTTGGCGCGGGATGCTGGCGTGGAAGTGATCGAAATCGTCCCGTCAGGACTCATCACCGGTTGAGCGTGGCGGGGTGTCGCGCTATAATGGCGGCGTTGCGGCAGACGGGATGGACCGTCCTGAAAGCGCGCGAGGCTCTGGCGATTATTTCGGTGCCGTTGGGAATTTGAACACCCACCTTAGCCAGAGAGCCGGGAGACCGGCCCGCAACGAAACCGCCCAGCGGTGACGCCTCGGAAAGCACGGGGGACTGGCGGGACTGGCCGAACCGCACCAATAGCAGGCCACGCCGGGGGATGGGCTTCCGCCTCCCGGCCAGTATTCGCCCGATTGGGCAAGCGTGTGGTCATCGATCCTACCGGAGACGTCCGGACCGTTGATCGGGGTGAGTGGGCAGAAGCGTAGGCGTTGCCCTAGGATCGATGACCACATGCACGGGATACCCACCCTCGGCGTGCCGGGGGCTCACTGGCGACAGACGGTATGACCGCATTGCCAGTTGCTTATTCGCCCCGCGCATGTTGGGGCAGGCGAGTTGCGGCGGGGTTCACCCGGCTGTCTTCAGGACGGCCGCATTCCGGATGGTGAGCGCCGCCGCATACGGATCGGCACTGGCGGACGGACGAGGCTAGGGACCGTAAACACGCCAAGGCGGGAGCACGTTGTGCGCCTTACCGCCGACAGCGGGCTAAATCGGTGTGGGGAGCGAGCGGTCCAGCCCAGTGTCGAAACAGGTAGCCACCCGCTCATGGGCGGACTGGCGAGCCGCCGGGGGCAACCGCCGGCCGTGATGCCGACCCCGTATAGAGCGGCAGAGGTGAGGCGTTCCGGAGCGCTGAACCCCGCCCGGTGGAAAGCCGGCATTCCTCGCAGAGGTCAGATGGAAGACATCATCAGCATACAGTGCGGAGAGCGCACCATCTGCATCGGCTCACTTGCCCGGCAGACAATCGTCGATGCCGGAGCGGAGCACATGGGGTCTGAGGGGTATTTCGTCTTCACGCATGACCACGGCGGTATCGATGTTCTGGCAAAAGCGGCGTCTATAGAGGCTGCTTTTCGCCTTGCTGACATCATGGCCGGAAGCTAGAATAGTCGGCGTGCAAGTGCTCGTTTTTGCGGTTACTTCCTAAAGTGGATATTCCCGGTTTCGGAGGTAGGATGCCGGAACCGGGAACCCATTCACGGCACCGCCCATGCTCTCCACGCATCAAGCCTCTGCCGCAGCAAATCGACGTAGGACACCAAGGCATCACGCCCTGCCGGATCGACGCATGCCACGGAGGATGACGCCGGAGCGGAGAAGATCGGCCCCGGCGGTTGGATAGGCGCCACCAGCTCCGCCGGAGGAACGGCGCGCTCTACGACCGGCACCTTGACCACGGTCGGCTCTGAGGCGCATCCCGCGACCAGTAGAGCGGCGGCAAGGGCTACTTTCCGGACATCCATGCATTCAACTCCGATATGGTCGCCGTCGAAGGTTTGGGCCGTGGCTTCAAAGCGGCGATGGCGCGGGCGGAAGCGGCAGTCTGAGCAGCAGCGGCTTTGGACTGCCAAGCCATCACTTCGTCGTTCTGGAGCTTCACGGCGCTTTCCAGCGTATCGGCCCGCTGGCGTTCGTCTGCCAGATCGGAGCGGGTCAGCCACAGTGAGAAGCCCAGCCCACCCGCTAAGACGATCAGCAGGCCGCCCAGCACCAAGGCGACGATGCCGCCTGCCCTGGTGCCGAGAAAGGTGAGTGCGGCGCCCATGCCTACTGTCCCGCGCTAGACTTTGCTAGACTTCTGTCCGGCACAGCGGCAATCACGCCGGTCAGCACGTACCCTGCCACCTCAAGCCACAGGGACACGTCTTCCGGGGTATAGTGCCCCAGGACACGGGACAGGACGGCGCCCACAGCAAGGCGGGTAGACGGCTCAGCAAAGCGTTCTGCGGCATAGGTGGCGGCAGCACGCCAGTCGATGTCGGGCATGGTCGGTAGCCCCTCCTAGGGCGATTTGAGCGGTTTTCAGGTAAAAGCGGGTAAAGTCGGTCAAAGGCCCATAGCGGCAGCCGTGCGCGGCCCAACCACGCCGTCAGCCTGTAGCGAGTGCGCCGCCTGCCACCGGATCACCGCCGCCTTGGTCAGCGGCCCATAGTGTCCGTCAGGCACCACGCCGACGATGCGCTGGATTGCTTTGATGCGGTCAGCGTCGGGGCCGGCGGGAGCGGTAACGGCCTGCGGTTGCGGATCGGGCACGGCTGGCGCAACGTCGGTCCAGTCGCGGCCCTGGAACAGCGCGGCCTCTGCCGCACGGCGGGAGACCAGCCCGGCCAACTTGGTTGGCTTGTCGTCCACCGTAGCATAGACCCACTTGCCGAACTCAGCAGCAGCACCGATCGCGTCACCAGAGTTCAACTTTCGCAGTAGAGTGGACTGGCACAGCGAGCCGGCCCCGAGGTTAAAGACGAAACTGGAGAGGCTCCCCCGCTGATCATCGTTGATCGGTACACGCACGTAGCGGTCAACATCGGCCGCAGCCTCCGCCAGATCAGCCGCAAGGCGCGCCTCCGCTTGTTCGCGCGTCCAGACCGTCGTCGGGGTCACGCCGTCGCCAGTGGCGCCCCAACCGCATGTCCAGACCCCGGCGGGACAGAGGTAGGCTTTCAGTTTCAGCCCCTCGAAATGCTTCACCAGATCGACGGCGGCGGGGCATACGGGCTTGGTCATGTCAGGCTCCTCAGATATGCATCAGGATCGTGGTCAGGGTGCCGCCGAAGAACCCGCCGAATAGGAACTCTCCCCACTCGCACCGGAAGGTGATCCAGCGGCGGAAGACAAGCCCGCGCCCCTCAAGCCAAAGGCCGATCAGGTAGCTTGCCAGATAGCCGTAGGAGAGAAGCGGCAGCAGGACCAAGGCTGGAGATGCCGCCAAGACAAGCGGCACGGACAGCAACCAGTACCGAGACCGCCCGGCGGACAGCAGATAGCCGAGCCGTTCCGCCTTGGCGATGCGGTCCATGCCTTGCGCACTGTCTGGCGTCTTCCATGGAACCCTCAGGTCTTGACCAGCGCCGTGCGGGGTGTCAGCGCGGCCCATCCACGTCAATCCGCCGATTGCCGGGGCACACCACAGCGGCAGCGTAGACAGCCCGGCCATCGTAAGCACCGCCGGCAGCAGGCCAACAGGGACAGCCCACAGCAGGACGCGGGTAACCTGCGTGCCGATGCCTAGGCTGTTCCCGCCGCCTGCCATACGGTGCAGGACGGCGAAGATAACTGCGGCAATTGCTGGAACGGCGAAGTCGATATATGGCATGGATGCCTCCAGAAATGCGAAAGGCGCCGCGGACTGGCCGGGCGCCTGTTTGGTGTGGAGTTTTGTCGCGGTCTACTCGGGCTTGTCAGGCCAGACGCCCGTCTCGGGGTAATCTCGGAGGCCCTGGAGGTACACGGCCCACGCTACCGACTGTTCGTCGGTCAGCGTCGTGGGTAGGCCGTAGTCCCGCTGGTTGCGGTGGCGGGACAGGATGTTCAGCGCTTCCGGCATGGCCGCGTCGCGCTCACCCCGGCGCTGAGCGAGTGCCCCCGCGGCGATTTCCTCCGGCGGGATCGGCTCCACGCCCCACACCCGGACGATCCGGTCGCGCTCCGGGTCCGGGGTATCGGCGTAGGTGTGCGCCTGACGGTGGGTGCGCGCGTCAAATGGAGGAACAGTTTCGAAGATGTCCATGCGTCACCTTTATGGGATTTGGCTGAAGCCGGTGGGCGCCGCGAACGCCCAAGACGATTGAGAGAAACGGGCGGTCGCTGAATGCGACGTGCCGCCACTGCCTTCGGACATCATTGGAATTGCTGCACTCGACACGCTCGAAAATGCCGGGTTTGTCCCAGCAGCAGGGTCGCCACTAGCTTGCCAAACTCCGTTTTTGGAGAACCAAATCTTACCATTGACTGTATCAAGCGCTATGCCGACTATGTCGCCGACTGTGAAAGATGAACCGTATGATGAACCGGCATTGCTGTTGTACTTGCGACCGTCAAGCCCATAGCCCCAGCCGTTTGCATCAGCGCCAAGAAAACTAGACAGCGTAGCCGATGTCGTTCCTGCTCCAATTTCATGGTCTCCGACCCCAGCGTCTATAGAGACTTCCCAGTAATATTTCCCGGTTCCGGTGATTGTCGTTGAGCGTACGCTTATGGCCGATGCTGACGACGTAGACGCAGTAAGATTGCCATTCGAAAGAGTGATGCTGGCGTTTTTGTCGCTCGGGTTCCAGGTCGTGGCACTGAAAGCCGCAGCGCTCGCCGCCATCATCAAACGCCATCCAGTGCCGTCGCAGAGCAAGATCGCCCAGCGCTGCGGCGGAAGACCGAGGGTCAAGCCTCCATTGACCAGCTCAGAGCCGTTCGGATCAAAGGTGATGGTGCCAGTTCCGGTATTGCTCACGACGATGGTAAAACCGGCACCGGCTGTTGCTACGGAGGGCAGGCTTAGCGTCCAGGTGCCAGTCGCCTCAATCATCGACTTGTTGTCGGTCAGCGCGACGGTGTAGGTGGTCGTTTTCGTCGCAGCCCCGGTCAGGAAAGACGCGCCGCCAGCACCGCCAAGGAGCCGCCAATAGGTGCCGTCGTAGATAGCCGTGTATGCTGCGCCTGCGATGATCTCACCCCCGATCAGCGCCGTTCCGTCAGCCTTTCTCAGGCTGGTGTTGGTCGCGCCGCCGTCGATTGAAAGGGTCGTCGCCCCCGTATTTGAGTAGCCCGCGACGAACACATACGTTGGGTGACCTTTGAGGAGGCCGGGGAACTCAGGACTGATGACTTGCGCATTGCCGCTGCCCGTGCTGGTGCCGGACCAGATCATCGTGCTCATCGCCAGTTCGGCCAGCCTGGGCGACATCATTCCGGCGGTGTTCCTGGTTGCGAATGGATAAGTCATGCCTGGAACCTCCTGCGGGGATTGGCGATGTCGCTGAGCGTGAATGGCTCAGCAGCGGAGACGATGGCCTCCCACTCGGCAGGGGCAGCGCCGATGCGCGGGCCGCGCAGGTTTGCATGCCACCGCTCATCCACGACGGCAGGCTCCATCACCTCCCCTGTCTCTGGATCGACCACAGGGGCCGTCAGCGTGAGCGGGCCGATTGGGTCCACGTCGCACACCGGGCCGGCGGTCAGCCAGCACGGAGCGCCGTCTGCATCGACTGTCCGGAGCATCGGCAGGGCGTCGATAAGCGCGGCCTCAGTGTCCGCGCGGAGCCTTAGGGTCTTCATGGATGCCTCACGCGGTCAGGAGTGGGAGGGTGGAACTGGACAGGGCGCGGGGGAAAAGCGTCAGGCGGCGGATGCGTCCTGTTGCCGGACGCAAGCCGTCTCCGCGATTGAAAATCGACAGCTTTGTAACGGCGGGGACAACGGTCCCCGTTACTGACAGCGAAGAACCGTTGAAGGAAGCCCTTGCGACGCCAGATGACCACGCTATTGCTGCTTTGAAGGTGGACGTGGGCGCTGCCGCCAAAGTCGAAAGCAGAATGTCCGTCGATGTCACCCCACCATTCGCAGTACGGAAAAGCAGCTTTCCGCTGTTCAACTCTGAAAACAGCGTGATGATGTTGTTTGCCGTGCCATCATCGAGAGAGAGTAATGTCTGGCTGATCGGCGTTACTCCGTATGAAAGTTCTGCCTCAACATAGATCATCCCCTCCGATGCATTCCACCCCGGCACAGAGGACAGCAGTAGGGTGTTGACGTCTGCGGCGCGGGTGACGGTGGAGCCGACTGTCGGGATGTATGAGGTGGGGAAGGAGCCGGCTTCATGCTGCGCCCAACCCATGAGCCACTGATCGCCGATCGCCATAGCCCCGACGCCGTCGCCTGTCGCCGCGGCACAAGCAAATGCCAGCGTTGATGCTGTTGTTGAAAAAGTAACACCAATTCTCACCCAGCCATTACCGACGTTGATTGGCTGCGCAGCGGAAAAACTAGTTATGGTTCCCGTTGCCGCGTTCACAGTTCCAACTGCTCTTGTCGAAATATTGAACCACGCATTCAGAACTGTAGTTGAACCATCAGCAAGGCGGACTCTCATCCAGGTTGAGCCAACTTCCAACTTGCAGTACAATGACATCACATACGTCGTGCCTGATGTCGTATTCAGAGTAACGTTGGGCGACGTGTTGCTTGTGGCTGTCGCGACAAACCTGGAAGCGCTTTGCGCACCATCAATGCCAGTTGCGGCATTAAGCGTTCTGGTGGCAGAGGACGTGCTCCATCCGCTAAGGCTGACGCTATTAGTCAGCAGGTTCGTCCGGCTTTCCTCCACCAGCAACCCGCGCGTGACGCCCGTGGTGGGGTCGTAGTCGATGGGGCATGTCCCGGCCGCCACGCTGGTCAGCAGGCCGTTCGGTCCCGTCACCCACTTGCTGCTTGAGCCGGTGATGACGCCGCTTGGCACGGCGGTAGAGGCGCTGAACACGAAGTCCAACACCGGGTCGATGCCGGCGATTTCGCTGGGCTGCTTGATGAGGCTCGTTCCGACTGCCGTGTTGGCGGCGGCTACGGCGATGGCGGCTTGCTGCGTCGCCGTGGTGGCGGCGGTCGTGGCGGTTGTGGCAGCAGGCACGGCGGCGGCGGCAGCGGTGACGGCGTTGTTCGCGACGGCGATGGTGTCACCGATCATCGGAAGCATGTTCGTCCGGAACCCGCCGTTACGCATGTCGTTGGCGGTCTCGCCCGCATCCGAGTAGCCGTTTCCGTTGGGGAAAGTAACTGCTGTCATCACATCACCTCTTCAAAAGCCAACGGCACTGTGTCGCGCGATGGGCTGGCGTACGCCATCAGTCCAGGGTCAACGTTGCGAGCGAGAAATACCTCGCGAAGCAAGTTGGTCGTGCTGGTCGGGTCAGGCATCCAGAGGAACGGTGTGTCGAGGTCCATTTGGCGCTGATGCTCGAATGCTTTTGCCATGGCTTCGTCACGCTCAAGATAGCTGATTTGCCCCTTGAACACACGCGGTTTGTCTCGACGCTCAAAGTATTTTGCGCCTCCAATAGCCTCAACCGACTGCGAGCGGAAGCGGAAACCGTACTGAGCGCCGTATCCGAAGTTGATGCCGACTTGCCATCCCTGAGCTACCTCAAACATTCCGCACTCTAAGTATCCGGCAGTGTTTGTGGTATCGTTCACTTCGACTTTGATGGCCCGCGCGAGATATTGCTTGTCCAGCCACAGCGGCCGGGTCCAGCGGTAACCGGTCGTCTCAAGGTCCGTATACTGGCCGCTCCACCAGTTGTCGTCTTCCCACTCCAGTTGATCCCAGGCGTAGACGACAGGCCATGCGTCGATCCACCCGCTGTCGTAGAGCAAGGCGGCCATGCCGGTGTCGGAGTAGAGCCGCACCCTGATCTTGCCGACCAAGGAGATGTTGTGGCCCACCAGCCCCACCAGACGCACGCCGCGCTGCTTGTCCATGGTCGCCACGAACTGAGCGTCGGTCGTGCTGGCGGAGGCGGAGCGCCACACCTGCGCCAGTGGCAGGCTTGCTAGGTTGGTGACGGGGTAGGTGGTGGACGACGTAGAGCCCACCGGCTGGGCAAAGGTCGTCCTGTCGGTCCATCGGGGAAACCCGATGACACCGCTGTTTGCATTCGCCATGTCGGAAGCCTCAGAGATAGAGGTACAGGTCCGCCGTCTGGTTGGACCAATCAGGCGTGATGCCGGTTACGAGCGCAGCGCGCCCCGACGACATGCCGAACCGTGGAAGCTGAATGGTGACGACCTTCATCAGATCGACCGCCGCTGCTGTGTTGGGGCCAAACTTCACCTTCATGCGCGCCCGCCTCGGGCCGCCCTTCTTCCGCTGGGCAAGCCGCCTAGACGCTTCCGTAGAGGTCACGGTCTGGTCGATGAACAGCGTGTCTTCGTTCGTCTGGCGCGCGAGCGGGGCATTGGTCAGCGTCGTGCTGTCTTCCTGCTTCACCTGCCTGGTTTCCTTCGTCAGGAATTGCAGGCCATGCGTCGTGCCCGTGGCAGCCAAGGAGACGCCGGCTAGGCTGTCCTTGGACTGCACCAGCCAGTTTCTGGCGTAGGCCAGGGCCACGATGTAGGCTGGGCTGGCGGTCCCGTCTCCGGGGTTCTCCCACTCCCATTCGAGGATATCGCCATCGCTCGCTTGGGCGGCCGATCCGATCCGCAGCACATTGAAGGTGACGGAGCTTGTCCCGGTCGGTTCTTCCACACGGACAATCCGCCATGTGCCGCCGGCATCAAGCCACGTCACGAAGCCGCCCGATGCCAGGACCTTGTTGATGGCGTCGCGGCGTTGCTCTTCACTGGTTCCGAGCCAGATGCCGACCTCTCCCGGCTGCGCCATGTCGGCCGCCGTCACGTCACTGTTGCTGATCGTGGAGATGCCCCACACGGCCAACATTCGCTTCCAAATCTGAGCGATGGTCCGGGCGGCGCTGTTAACCCCATCGCTCCCATCGGCGGTGATTTCGCCCGCCGGAGTGGAGCCGAGACGGACATAGGTTCCGTCCGTCCCGGTATACCATTTCCACTGACCGGCAGACGGTTTCACGGCGTCGTTCTGAACGTCGGCGATGGTCGAGAACGTGCCGCCGGCCGTCAGCGCCGCGCCCTTGTCGTAGACGGCGCTGATGGCCTGCATGCCACGGACGGAGGCTTGGTAGATAAGCTTCGTCGTGTTGACGCAGACCAAGGGCACATTGTAGTTCGTGCCCCACCATTCCGGCTTCCACTGGTCCTTGATGTCGTCCACCCCCTCCAGCCCGTTTGGCAGGCTGTTGGAGCCGGCGAACTTCACCGACTGTGCGGCCTTGTCCAGCAAGTAGGCAATCTGGTCGCGCCAACGGAAGGTGACGCGATCCCAGGAGAACGCCGCCCCCTCGATCACGCCGGTCGCCAGCACGGTAGCGGAGGTATAGGCGGTAGTGGTGTCGGGCAGCAGCAGGAGCCGGCCGGAAAACCCATACGTCGCCGCATTGGTCACCAGCCAGTCCATCCAGCCGTCGATGTTCTCAACGTCGATGGTCGCCAAGTCCAACTTGCCGGCGCCATATTCGCTTTCCGACTGCCAGACTGAGCGCGCCACCGTCGCCGTCGCCTGCGCATCCCCCAGGACGGCGCCCCGGTAGAAACCGGGGGCCGATGGGTGATTGTAGGCAGCTGACGCAGCGCGGATGGTCACAGACCCGGCCGAAACCGGGTCATAGACCGTTGCCTCAAACAACAGGATCGTCATTCACGAAGCCCCCCGCCAGACGCCTTCTTGGCGACGGCCTTCACATTGTCTGCGACTTCCGCCAGCCCATTGAGCGTGCCGTCTCCGGCCGCCGCCGTGGTCCTGAGAAGGGCCGTCAGCAGGCGGTTTTGCTCCTCAAGGAGTTCGTTCTGCCGCTTGATGTCGGCAGACGAGCCACCCGAGTTGCCGGACTGACGCGGCTGGTACGGCACCACATTGGAGCCGCCCCACCGGTCATTGGCCGGCAAAGCGTGGTGGCGGTTGATGTAGTCCACCGCTCCCGCACCGATGGCGGCGGTGGCAGGGGCAGTCAGCACCCCTTCCCCACCGGCAAGCTTGGCCATTACGCTATCGACGCCCCAAATACCGTTTCGGACGATGCCGCCCTCTTGGTATCCGTGCGCCGAACCCCACGCCTTCACCGCGCCTTCGAAGGCAGACTGCTTCGAATAGGCCACGATCCACGGGTTCAGCGCGTCAATGGACCCATTGAAGCCGATGGACCTGCCGACCGACAGGAAGTCTTCCGTGCTCATGTGGTCAGCGATCCGCTGAGCATCGGCAGACGCACCGTAGCGATACGGGTTGTTCGCCGCCCCCAGCTTCGTGTCGGCAGTCTGGAGGACCTGCATCAGCACGTCTGAGCCAGTCCGCTGCCCCCACTGCACCAAGTCGCCAAGGTTGCTCGCGCTCAGGCCAGACAGGAGCGTCCTTACATCTGCCTGCGCCGGCTGATTGAGCGCCCGCAAGGCGTCCTGCTGCACGCCGATGAGGGTGTCCAACCGGCTGACCGTGGCGGATTGTAGCGAGACCTGACGGCTAGCCACGCTCTCCACATCGCCCAACCCGCCGCTCACCTCGTTGAAGATGCGGGCGTAATCCTCATTCGAGGCATAGTAGGCACGGGCGGCTTGCAAGGCCGTCTGCGCCAGCCCCGACACCTGCCCCGCCGCGTCCACGTCACCGCCTTGCGCCTTGCCCAGCGCGTCACGATAGGCGGATAGGGCCGCGTCCATCTTGGCTTTGGGGTCCAAGGTGGACAAGTCGCCCACCAACAGGCTTTGGCGGGCCTGAGCGATAGACGACGACAGGTTCTTCCACGACGATAGCAAGCCGTTCGCCGCGCTCTTCTGTTCGTTGAGCGAGGCGATTTCGGTGTTGATGTTGTCCTGCCGGATTTGGCCGAACAGTTCCTCAAACCGTGTAGCCTGCTGTGTGGCCGTGTTCGCCGCCTCTATCGACCGTGCCAAGTCGCCGATGCTGCCAGAGAACAGCGTTGACACCACGTCCAGATCGGATGCGCTGAGGCCCGACAGCAGATTTCGCAGCGAGGCGTCGAAGATTTCCGTCGCTCGCTGCGTCGAGTTTCCAACCGCCAGTGCGTTCCTTTCGTTGACAGAGCGCGCCGTAATCAGATCGTTGATCTGGTTCACGTAGTCCCGGCCAAGAGCCGAATTCAACTGGCGGTTCTGGTCGTTCTGCACCGCAGCCGCCATCCGCGCCCGCGTCTCTTTCTCGATCTGGTCCACATAGGTGACCATCGCAGGGTTCAGTTGGGCGTAGGCATCACGAGCGGCCTGGAACTGACCGGTCAGCGTCGCCATGTCCGTCTGGACTTGGGTAAAGTCCGGCGGGTTGCGGAGCTGATCCAGATAGGCTTTCAACTGGTCGGTCGCCAAGTCCTTGTAGGCACCGTCGATGCCCAGCTTCTTGGCGCGTTCCAGTTCGTCAAACATCGGCATAAAACTGTCGTCCGCCGCCTTTTTCGCTGCGTCCGTCACCCCGCTCAACGTCTTGATCATTTCCTTCAGCGCGGTATTTCCCGCGTCGATGGATGCGCCCAAGCCGATGTCCTTAGCGGCCTCTTCCCAGTCTTTCGCCTTGCTGTTTTGCAGGGCCTTGATGGTGTTTGCCCCGCCGTCCTTCAGGCCGCCCTGTTCCAACAGCGTGTATCGAAGCAGCCCGGAGATGTCGTCACCGAACTTCTTGTAGGGCACGCTGCCAGCAACATAGAGGCCGTCCTTCTGCGTCTGACCAATGCCGAAGTCCTTGGTCAGCTTTCCGCCGCCCATGGCCGCGATGCTGTAGATGCCGGATAGCGCCGTTCCGAGAGCCTGACCGGCAGCCGGATCACCGTCATTGTCCGTCAGTACATTGCCGTAGGTTGCCGACTTACCGCCAGCGTTGATCGTCACGTCAGCAGACGCCGTTTTGCCGACCGTCGCCTTCTGAGTGCCGAGCAAGCCAGTGATGAGGCCGACAGCCGCAGCGATGCCAAGGCCGATGGGGCCGGTCATGGCGCTGATGCCTAGCAACGATCCGCCGAGATACGACGCCCCAGCACCGAGAGCTGCGCCGGATAGGCCGCCGACCGCCTTGGAGTTGGTTGCCGTTCCAAGGTATCCAGCCGCCATACCGCCGATAGCGCCAGCACCAGCGGCCCCCAAAAGACCGGACAGGCCCGTACCAGCAGCGACCCCGCTGCCCGCCCCCTGCGCCCCAGCCGCCCCCCACGAGTTGTAGGCGGCGAGAGAGCCGGTGGCCGGGTTGATGGTCGTTGCCGCTGTCGTCGCCGCGGCCCCGCCGATGCCGGGGATAACAGTGGACGTGGCAGTCCCGATCCCGAGAGCGCTGTAGCCCCAACTGTCGATTGCCGCGTTGATCCCGCCGGTCGGAAGGAACTTCGACCCTAGCGACAGCAGGTTCCCGTTGCTCAGCAGCCCGCCGCCGTTCTGGTTGGCAGCAGAGCCGCCCGGAGACTGGATGCCGAACAGCGACGGGACAGCGCCGACGACGGACGTGGTGATCGGCAGGACGATCTGTGCTTTGATCGCCTCAACCGCGATCCGCTTGAACAGAGATTTGAACCAGTCAAGGATGCTGTCGGCCTTGCCGGTGATCCCCTCGTACATGGCTTCCGCCACGTCACCAGCGATATCGTCCGCAACGCTTTTGACGTCTTTGGCGAACTTCTCCGCCTCACCAGCCGCTATCTCGGTGTCGGAAATGAACCGTTCCTTGTCGATCCATTTCTGCTTTGCGGCTGCCGTGGCCGCATCCGTCACATCATTTCCGAAGCGCCGCGTTGCCTCTGACATGATCTTGGTGTCAGCCAGAATGCGGTCCCGCTGTTTCTCCGACATGCCGGCAGTCGATAGCCGAAGCTGCGCTTGAGCAGACCGCGCATCCTGATCCCGCGATGCCTTCAGGTCGTAGAGGCTGCCGGCAAGGGCCTCCACCTCCTTGCGCTCATCGCTGGTCGCCTTTTCATTCAGACGCCGTGTGGCCGTCTCAATCGCCATGGCGCGTTCAGACTGCTCACGAGCATCGAACTCACGCTGGAGTGCGTCTACCAGCTTTTCGTTCTTCGCCGCCTCCTTTGCGGCCTTGTCGGCATCCCGCTGGGAGTGCGTAAGTGACTCCACCTTCTTCTGATAATCGGCTTCGATGGCCGCATTATCTTTCTGAGCTTGTCCAAACGTAATGACGCCAGACTCAAGGGCAGACATCACCTCCGCTCTCTTCTTGTTCCGCTCAATCAGAGCGTCTTCGAGCGGATATAGCCCCTTCACGGTTTCCTTGTACGAAGCAGTAGCCGCAGTTTGCGCCGCAGCCGCGGCGGTTGCCGCTGCAGTCGCCCGCTCCTCATCCTCCCTCCTCTCACGCAGCCGTTGCTCAGCCAACGCGGCATCATAGAGGGTCTTCGCCTGCTCACGCAGAACACCAAGCCTCTGCTCCAACACAGCCTTGCTGGCGCCGTTGTCGTTGCCCAAATCCTTGATGGTGTTCTGAGCAGGAAGAGCCCCGTTCTCTCCGGCGTTGATCTGCCGCTGGAGCTCAAGAACCTGCCGCTGAACGGTCAGGTACTTGTCCATCGCAGTGTCTGGCTTCAGCGCCGCCGTTACCACGTCCAGCATCCCGGCCATGCCGCGGATTGTGGCCGCCAACGCCTGAGACCGGCCAAGCGAACGGTCGATCTCAGCCGTAAACCGCTCCCATGCCGCCGCCATAATGCCGGAAGCCCGCTCTACCGTGAGCGGCATAGCCTCGAACTTCTTGTTGGCATCATCTGCCGTCCGCAGCAGGGCTTTGAACACCCGATCAGACGTCAACTCACCAGCCGTTCCCATTGCACGAAGCTGACCAATGGATGCACCAAGCTCCTTCGAGAGCGACTGCGCGAGCACAGGCATGTTCTCAAGGATCGACCGCAGCTCATCTCCCTGGAGCTTGCCGCTCGCGAGAGCCTGACCAAGCTGCTGCGCGGATGCTTGCGCCTCTTGCGTGGTTGAGCCTGAGACAACTGCAAACTTCTGGATCGTGTCTACGAGTTGCACGACCTCCTTGCGGGTTGCTCCGATCTCCTGCGCTGCGATGGAAAACCGGACGAACTGCCCAGCGCTTTCCGCCACGGCAATGCCGGACTTTTGGGATAGCTGGTACAGGTCGTTGTAGACATCTCGCGCCGCCTCAACCGAACCGGTCGCGGCCCGCAGACGCCCCTCAACCTGCGTCATCGCATCGCCGGCCTTGATGGACGCGGCAGCCAGCAACCCGACCCCGCCAGCCAAGGCCCCGACACCGACACCAAGAGCCACGGCGGCAATGTTGGCGGCGCCCATCCCGCCGGCCATTCCGGTCATCTGCCCCACAGCGGCTTCCATAACGCTGCCGCCGGACGAGATGCTGTCGAATGCCCCTTTGGCCGCCCCCGTGAAACCGCCAAAGGCCGAAGTGGCGCCGCCAAGCGCCTTTTGCGTGGCAGCGGCACTGGCGTTCATCGCGTTCATGGCCGAAGATTGAGCGCCTGCCGCGGCCTCGGACGCCCGCATGCCGGCAACCCACCGGGCATGAGCATCCGTCGCCTTCTTGATGGCAACTTCCTGTTGGCTGAGAATGTTGGAGCGAAGCTTTTCCTTCTCAGCCAGAGACAGTTCGCTTCTCTCTAGGTCCGCAAGTTCTCGCGCATATCTGGCAGTAACCTGCTCAACCTTTGCCGCCAGACGCGCATTTTCATCATACTGCCGAGACAGTTGCTCGCCGCTCTTCGTGGCGCGGGTTACGCGCTGTTCACTGTAATCAGCGGCATCCCCAACCCGGTTGATGGCGTCCGCCGCAGCCTTCGCCCCCGCGGAAACTTGATCGTCGTACTTTGCGACGAGGCTTGCGACTTGTTCGGCCATTTGGAGGGCTCCATAGAAAAAGCCGCCTCGGCACTGCCGGGCGGCTTTGGATCGATTTCGAAGAGTCGACTCACTTAGGGGTTATGTGCATTCTTTCGATAAAGACCGAAGGAGGAATGCCGTGGAGTGGTTGATCGTCTGGCTTGTCCTTGTGATTTGCAGTGGCGTTGTCGCGTCCAACAAGGGACGGTCAGTGTTCGGGTGGGTGGCCATCGCTGTACTGGTCGCGCCGATCACAATCCTGATCCTCTTGGCCCTACCTTCGCTAAAGGTTCAGGCGACGCCATATCGCGATAGAGGTGACGGCTATTCATGCCCATCATCACGACCGCTCTCTCCGCCGTCCGACACTAAGGAATGCCCTAGGTGCGCGGAGACGATCAAAAAGGCGGCGGTTGTTTGCAGGTTTTGCGGCGCTGAGCTATCCAACTCCGAGCCGCAGAAGCATGAAGACACGACGAAGACATGCCCACACTGCTACGCGCTTTCAACCGCAGACGCGGGGAAGTGCATGCGATGCGGCCACGAATTCCACAACCATGTTGGTGCATAGCTATGCCGCGCTGCAATGGGTGTCAGCAGAATTTTCCGCGTGACCAGCTTGTTAGCCAACAGGTTCTCAAGGGACACAATGGGCGACGGAAGAACGGATACCTGCTCATGTGCCGGTCGTGCGCCAGGGAGACGACGGAGAGCAATCAGGTTGTCCTCATCATCGCGCTCGTGTTCACAGCAATCGTCTGCGGCGCTCTATTCCTGATCCGCGGGCATTAGGGTGATAGCGGCCATTCCTACCCTCCCTGCCAAAATCCTTCTAAGCCATGGGAGATGCTCTTGCCCTAAAGCCGCGACGTGATGACGATTGCCGGGCTTTCCACAAGCTTGCCTGCCCGCCCTCTCCCCCGTCCCTTCCTCCGACCAGATTGGTGATACTGCTCTTGCTTGAGACGGTATTGCCCTGGAAACGTCATGGTGTAGACGCGCTTAACGTCAACAAGCGTGCCGAACCGGCTTTTGATTGCGCTCACAGCGTCATCGAAAAGCCCTGCCGGCACGCTGAATGACAGCTTCCTGTTGCCTTCTAGCTGTACGTCCACTTTCCGGCTGTAGGGCTGCGTATTGCCGATGACGATCTCCGTCACGTTCGGTGTGAGTGCGTCAGGGTTGAAGTCCTGCATCTTCACGAATTTTCCGCCGGCCAGATCACGACCGGACGCCGTGAAGCGACCTTTGGCGTCTCGCATGCCGCCGTCACTGCCGGAGCGGAAGCGCTCAGCCCCCGCCACACCAACGGTATTCCCGCCTGTGACGATGCCCAAGTAAAAGCTGCGGCGGTATGTGCCGGATCGGGCAGGAGACCGGTTGACGAGGAAGCTCAAAGCGAAGGTCACGACCGCGCCCAACGCATTGAACCTGTAGACGATCTGACCGTGAGGCGCAGGCCCGACACGCTCCTCTACCACGCCTTCCGCGCCGTCCACAAACCGGCGGAAATTCGGTGATGCCCGGCCCGCCCTGACCAGATCAGCAAGCTTGCCCTTCGCCGCGCGCGCCAGAGCGGCTGACTGCGCTTCCGGGGACAGGTTTCGATCAACGAAGACCTTCAGTTGCCCCCGGAACGCCGCTGCATTTGCCATGGTCAGCCATCCTCGCGCGCCGCGTCCTGCTCCACCATCCATTCCAGATAGACGGCATCCATGGCGGCGATCAGGTCATAGAGTGCGTCGGCGTCGTGCCCATGGCGGTCAGCATAGGAAGCTACAGCGCTGTACGGGATACCGCAGGCCGCAGCCGGCCCCATGCCCCATCCTCTCCACTGCCGCTCATCCTTGAGCCGGTGCCACGCGCGCCAAGCCCACTGACACCACGGCAGTGGGCGCACAGGCGGGTCTTGGTCCTTCTGCCGCGCCGCAAGCAGCTCCGCCGCGTCCGGGTCCTCCTCCGCAAGATCAGCCAGCCAGTTCATGGCTTCCGTCTTGCGGTTGAGGCTGTCCCGGAGGGCGTCTGTCAGTTTCCCACGGCTTCCTTGGCTTCGGCGGTATTTGCCTCATGAGCCATGCCGGCGGCAGTGAATGCCAGCCCGAGCAGCTTCTTGCCGCGCTCCGTCTGGATCAGGTCGCCGAATGCCTCGATGTCGAGTTCCTGACCGCCGATGACGCAGCCCTCCACCTCAACCAGCGAGTGCTTGCGCAGGCACTTGGCGTTGATCTCACGCTTCAGCGCATTGGGCAGGCGCTCAGTGTCGCCATTGAAGCCTTTGGCGGCGGAACGCTGCATGCGGGCCTGTGCGTCGAAATACTCATCCGTGAAACCGCGGGTCTTGATGCGCAGCGGAAGGTCCGGATCGGGCTGGACCCAGCGGCCGGCGGTCGAAACGTCTTCGTCGATCAGCAGATGATCAAGGCTTTCCATTGTCGTGTTCCCTTGGTCGGTTGGTCTGGTGCGTGATGATGGGCGGGCGCCGACCAAACGCCCGCCCGCGGCTCGCGCGAACCGTCATGCCGCCCGGTCAGGCAGCCTCTTTCCCGTTGGTCGCGGGGTCTCGCTTAGTCCTGGTAGTATTCGAAGCGCTGGAGCGCCACGTGCGCGCCGATCAGGCTGTCCTTGCTGGCCTTGAAGCCAAGTTTCAGCATGACATCCTGGTTCTTGCCGCCGGCATTCGGGTTGCCATCGCTGTTGTAGGTGATCGCCGGGAACTGATAGACGAGCGCCTGACTGTTCTTGGCGACGCGGAAGTTGAGGCTGGACAGCATGCCGGCGTAGAACCGCGCCAGCATCGCGTCGGAACCGAAATAGGTGTCGATGCTACCGGTGACGGTGCATTCGCCTTCCCGGTGCCCCACGAAGCTGTCGTTGTCAGCCGCCTCAATGCCCGAGATATTGTTGTTCACCGTGAAGTCGATGCTCTTCACGAAGTTGGGCGACTGAACAGCGGAGCCGTACTCATTGACCCGGCCAAGGTTGACGTTGGCGGCCATTACGGGAGCGACAATGCTGGACGTCGCATCGTCAGGAACCGCATCCAGGGTGGACGTGCTTTCGCCGCCGGTCATGCCGATGAACTCAAAGCTTCCGGTGATCTTCTGGCGGCTCTGAACCTGTGTCTGCATCTGGTTGGCGATCATGCCCCGCTGAACGATGTACGTCGGCGTGGCCTGCCCCAGGAACCCCTTTTCGAAGGTCATGGCGATCTTGCTGGTCCCGTTGTAGACCCAATCGCCGAAGAACACCCGGATCGTCTTTCCGGAACCGGTGTCCGTCGTCCAGCCGGACGGCAGGTGGTCGCAGGTAATGGCGTGGGCAGAAACGGCGGTAGCCCGAACCCAGGTGTTCAGCGCCTCGGTCGCGAAACGGAAGCCGGCGCCAGTCCCGCCGATCTTGAAGAACATGCCGGGCGAAATTCCCAGCGTCGTGAAATCCAGCGTCGTGGACGCAAGGCCGGTGGACGTGGCCGTGATGTCGCCGCTCGTTCCTTGGAAGCCGACAACCTTCACCCTCGCCTCAGCCGGCGGCGCCGTCTCCGCCGTGAAGCTGGCACCAGTGGAGACGAGCGACGTAGCGCCGCCGGTCGTCACCGGGAACAAGCCGTTGTTGCCCGATACGCCGAAACCGGAATTGCGGACCAGATGCCCGACAACGAAGGCCGCGCCGGTCGTGAAGGCGATCGTGTTGGCTGTGGTTCCGATGTCGGTGATGACGCTGTCGGCCGTTCCGTCATTGTAGCGTGTCGGGGTGTTGATCCAGTCGCGGAACATCGCGGAGGCAATGAAGTTGGACAGCACAGAGTCCGGCACCGGATAGTGCATCTCGACGTTGACGCCGCCGCTGTTCTCCTTGAACACTTGGATCGGTGCATCGCTCATGCGGTCATCGCGGATTGCGTCGCTGTCCACGAAGGCCGGGGAATACTTCAGGCTCTCTCCGGTCATGCGGACCTTGCGCATGCGCGGGGTGCCGGGCGTGGTGCCGATGGTGCTTTCCAGAACGGCGGCAAGTTGGACGCGGTTGGAACTGGTCATTTCTGGCGGCTCTCCTCAGCCAAAAGAAAAGCCGCCTCCAAGGGCGGCCGATGGTCTCGATGTTGTGGGCGGTCAGTCCGCCGCAGGGGCTTCCTTGGCGGCCTTGGGCGCCGGGGCGGGCGGGGCGATGTAGCCCAGCTTGATCCAATCGGCGAAGGAGACGGCGCCGTCGATGTCGGCGGCGGTGATTTCCTGCCCAGGCGCGAACCGACGGGTCAGAGTGGCGAAGGGTTTGGCTACGGTGTGCTTGTCCATTGTCATTTCCTCACGAAGTCAATCCGGCCGGTGATGCGCCACCACAAGCCGTCGTCGTCAGCGCCGCCGGCCGCGATCTCGCAATCCTGAAACTCAATGGCGCCGATCTCGGTGCCGCGGAAAAGGTTGATGAAGTCAGTGGCGTTCTGGCGCTGCGTTCGTTCACCAACCCCAATAGGAGCGATGGAGTGGACCCATATGGTTCCATTCTCGTCCCACCGCTCTTCAGCAGGATCGCCGCCGCCGACGCTTTCTTGCGACCAAAGCCGCCCCTCAAATTCGAGGGCAATCCAATGCTCACCAGACGGCGGGTCAAAGGCTTCGTTGGGCCACGATACCGGAGTAGCGGACCAATCAGCTTCTACCTTCGCTCTGACGGCGTCATAGACGACAACGCTGGTCATCCCTACCCCCTAACCCACACGACGAAGCCCACGAGCGTTTCGCCGTCGTACAGATGCTCAGCGCCCTGCACAGCCCCGCCGTCCAGTAAGTCGCCAACCTTGGGCGGCCCCGGCCAACTGGCTGCGGCGATATCGGATTGTGCAATGCGGATGCGCCGGTCGCCCTGCTTCACAAGCCCGATCAGTTCCGTAGGCTGATAGAAGCGCGCCTTGCCATAGACTGTGCATTCGGTAAATGCATTGGTGGTCCCGACGCGGCGCTTCAGCGACATTTGGCGGCCCGCACGGCGCAGAGACGCGGCGAAGCGGTCATATGCGCTCATCCGATCACCATGTTCGTGTATGGGGCCAAGCGACCGACGACGGCATCCGGCAGGCCGTTAGTCATCTCGACCTTATCGGTATCGGTGTAGGTCAGCTTTTCAACATCGGGATTTTCGTAGGAACGCAACAGCGGATCGCCGCGGGTGTGTGCGTACCACCGATACCGAACGGCATCGGTTACGGCGCTGGAAATTGCCGCCGGCACATCGGAAAGCGCCCATCCGGCAGTGCCGGTCAGCAGCGTTCTCGACTGTTCCCAGCGGGTCCGGCAGCCATCGGCGTTGAGGCGCCACAGCAGCCCCGCCATGGGCTCCACCTCTACGTCGTCGGCGACGGTCAGCGCTGTTCCATCGACAGTGACGGTGGAGATGGAAACGGGGACGCGCCACGGCAGGATCAGCGGCGCCGGGTCAAGCCCTTCGGGAATTTCCTGCGCCCGGTAGGCGATGGTCACGCCTTCCGACAGGAAAGTCCGCCGGCCGGCTTGGTCAGCAGCCACGCCGCAGACCTCGCACACGCTGTCGCTCAGTTCCTTGATCCACCGGGTTAGCATCGTGTCAGACGCAGTGTCCGTGATGCCGAGTTCGGCCTTGACCGTCGCCAGCGACACCAGCGAGCGATCAGCGACAGGCGCGGAGACGGTCAGGGTCGGCATGGTCACTCCTTCGCCAGTTCGGCGGCAGCCAGTTCGCGGAGCTTCGCTTCGCCCGTCTTGTGGTGGACGGATACGCCACGCTCCATCAGGAAGGCGCGAAGGGCGGCAGCGTCGGCGGTGGCAGGATCGAAAGCATCGGGGGCGGCCGGCGCGTCCTCTTCCGCCAAATGGCGCTCCACCACCCCTTCCTGTTCAAGGCGATCCGCCTTTTCAGTCGGGAAGCCCGCCAACTCCCCCGCGGCATACGGGGGAGCGTTCCGGCGGAAGCGGACGATGACCATTACGGCTTCTTGTAAGCGCCGCCGAAGATGGCGGTGCCGAAGATGCTGGCCGTATCGGTGCCAGTCGCGGACAGGTCGGGGGTGGCGACCACCCGAACGTACTTGCCGCAGTACTCCAGCGAGACGCCGATCTTGCCGACGCCGGTTTCCGTGCTGCCGCCGGTCGCGCCGGTCAGGGTCAGGACGGTGGCCGCCGCCTTGGCGTCGGTCCAGGTGGAGCCGTCGTCGCTCGTCTGGATTTTGGCCGTGACGGTCAGCGTCTTGGTGGCGGCTAGAGTGGCGGTCGCGCCGATCAGGAAGCCGACAGACTCAACGCGGCCGGCGGAGAAGCCGGTCACATCGATGCTGGCGCCGTTCGCGGCGGTGTTGTCGCCCGATCCGCCAGCGGTAGCGCTGGTCGGGGTCAGGGCGAAGGCAATCGGGGTCGTCTCAGCGACGACGTTTCGCTCCAGAGCGAACATTCTGCTGTCTCCTGTTGGTCAGAGGTGAAGGGGCGCTTAGGCGCCCCAACGGACCTTGTTCAGCATCGTGAACGCCTTGGGGCGGGTGATGCCGTAGTCATGCCCGGCCAGACCGCGGATCAGCGTCTGGTTCTTGCTGTAGGCCGACACCATGTTGCCGCCCTGCTTGTAGGAGGCGGTATCCGAGGCGTCGATGCGGACGGCGTAGCTGTCGGCGACCATTGAGAAACTGAAGTCGCCCAGGTACAGTTCGGTGCAGTCCGAGTTGGAGCCGTCCGACAGGTTGGTGGGGATGCGGTTGAAGCGCTCCACCGGGTAGCCGCGGAAGGTCGGGTTGGCCGCCTCCAGCGACGGGTAGACCTTGTTCCCGTTGCTGTCCCTCATGTCGGCCAGATACATGAACACGCGGTCATGCATGAGCCAACGGACGTTGGTCATGGGGATTTCGGCAAGCGACAGAGCAAGGATCATCTTGCGGGTGTCACTGTCCACCTGAGCGGCGGTCGGGGTCGCGGCGCCGCTGGCATCGTAAATCTGCGCAGGCGGGATGTAGTAGCGCAGGCCCTTCGGCGATGCGCCCGTGCCGGCGCCGCGAAGGAAGGCGTTGTCTTCCGCCTGAGCGAAGCCATCCAGCATCATGTCGCGCACGTACTGGTCGATGCCGACGCGCGACAGGCGCAGGAGCTTGTTGCTCAGCGGGACCAGCGAGGCGATCTCGCGCTCCTTGAAGGACAGAGCGCCGAACGACGGCTCGTCCGTGGTCAGGTCGTCACCTTCGCCGATGTAATAGGCGTTGATGCCCTTCTCGACGGTGGGAACGGTGTCCGTGCCGCCGACAAGCGGGACCACGCGGGAAATCCGGCGGATGACCGTCTTCGGGTACAGCAGGCCGATCAGCTCGTTGGACAGACGCTCCGGAACGAAGATGCCGCCGCCGGCCATGTCGTTCGTCTGCATGGCGGAGTTGATGTCCATCACCACCGGGTGGGACTCACCAAACTGCGCCGATGCCCAGGTAGCCGCCTGATCCAGATTGCCTTTGGCCGCGACGATGGCGCGGGTGTAGCGGGCCAGATCGATGCCGGGCTCGTCTTTGGCGGCGGGAGCCGCCGGGGCGACCGGAGCGGCGGCCTTGGTGCCGCGGTCATCATCGGCGACGGAGGCGCGCGACGGGACGGCGGTGTTCGCGCGAAGGGCCTGCACGCGCTCGGCGTTCTTGATCTTGGCGTCGAAGTCCTTCACGGAGGCTTCGGCGGCGTCAAACTGCGCCTGCTCATCGGCCGTCATGGCGCGGCCATCGGTCGCGGTCAGGATGGCGTTCAGACCCTCATAAGCCTTCGCGCGGTCCTGGCGAAGGCCAACGATATCGAGGGGCATTGTATTCTCCTGTAGGTTGCCCAACGAAAAAGGCGCCTTGCGGCGCCCACGAACCCCAAGCCTTCGCCGGGGGATTACTTGCGCAGCGCGTCAGCGCGCCGCTTATTCCGAACCATGGCCGCCAACTCGCTGAAGGCGGCGTCATAGCTCATGATCTTGTCGGCCATGCCGGCGGTCACTGCGTCCTGGCCCACCATTACACCGCCCTTGCCGAAGTCGCTCTTGACCTTCTCGACCGACACGCCGCGTCCCTTCGCCACATCGGCGATGAACTGCGTCTCGATGGCGTTGAGCGTGGCGCGGATCGTGTCTGCGCCCTCTTCGGTGGTCGGGTCGGGTCGCTTGTTCGGCGCATTGGCGGAGACTATCTCCACAGCCATCACGCCATCGGACCCAGGTTCAACCTGCTTAGGGATGGCAGCGACAACGCCGATGCTTCCGACGATGCTGGTCCGGTCCATGGCGATGTTGCCGGGTCCGACCGCAGAGGCGATCCAGTATCCGGCCGACGCCGCGGTGCCGGTCACATACGCCTTGGTGGGCTTCTGCTTCCGGCCTGCAGCAATGGCGTCATGCACCGCATTGATGCCGGAGACCGCGCCGCCGGGGGTGTCCATCAGCGCCATGATCGCGCCGACATCCGGGTTGGACAGCGCCAACCGGTAGTCGTTCAGCAGCGCGCCGGCCGACGTTGCCCCGGAAACCTCCGTCATCAGGTTGGCGCGGGGGAAGATCGGCCCGAACACTGGCAGAATGGCGACGCCATCCTGCGTCACCATCGCATAGCGGGCGCCTTCCAGCCGGCGGGCGGAGGGGCCGGCGGCAATCGCCATTTCCTGTTCCCGCAGCAAGCGCGCCGCCTCCGCGGCCTCCTTGTCCAAGGTGCCGCGCTGAGCGATTGATGCCAATCGGTGCAGCCAATCGGCCTGGATCGCCCACGGCTCCGCCGTGAGCGCGTCAAATACGGTGGTCATGGGCTTAGTCCTTGTTCGGCGCGGTCGGCTTGTCCGCTGGTTGGTCCTGCGTCGGGTCTGTCCCGGCCGGGATCATGTTGAGGGGCTTCAGGAACTCCTTGCCCGCCCCATCCGGTAGCGGGTTCTGCCGCTCCCACTCGCGGATTTCGTCGGCATTCAGCCATCCCCACTGCCGGCCAATGGCATAGGCGCGGTAGCGGTTCAGGATGTCGCCGCGCTTCAACTCGTCCAAGTCCACTTCGATGAAGTACACGCCCCGCTCTGCGGCGGAGAGGCACGTCGTCTCAATGGCAGACTCCAGCGCTTCCGCCAAAGCGGAAAGCGGGCCGGTGACGTACTCGATGGCCTGATGCTCGATGTTCGAGAACGTTGCGCGATCGAGGATGCCGATCTTGTGCGGCGGAACCCCAAAGGCTTGCGCGCACTGGACGCCCTGCTCCTTCCTGATCTCGACAAGTTGGCTATCGGCGTTGTTGAAGCTGAACTCTTTCAGCTTCATGCCGAGTTCCAGCACCGCGATCTTGAAGGCGTTGTCTACGCCGCCGTAGGTGCGTTCCAGGCTTGCCCGGATGCGCGCCGCAACCTGATCGTTGGGCAGTTTCCCGTCCATTTCGACCACGGCAGACGGCCGGGCACCGTTCTTGAAGAACTTCGCCGCAAACCGCTCAGTTGCGATGCACAAGGCCAGCATTTCGCGGTGCTGGTGGATCGGGGAGACGCCGAAGACGCCGCCATTCTCCGCCCCGTCGCTGGACGCCCGATACGGTACGTGGATGATGTCCCTCCACGACAGCCCGCGCTCGTAGGTCGTGCCGGACAGGTCGTAATAGGGCTCTCCGTCGTCCGTCCACCGGGTGGTGATCCGTCCCGGCTGGACGTTGGTGATCCTCTCCACGATGCCTTCAGCCGACCACCGCGCCCGGCTGAAGCCGTTCCCGCGCGTCAGCGTGTTGTGGATCAGCGTCCGCCGCCAGTTGAAGGTGGACAGCCACGGCGCCGGCCAGCCGGCCAGCAACGGGAAGAGCGGGTGATCCGTCGCCAACTCGCTACCGCCGTTCGGCAGCTTGCGATGCAGGTACATCGGCACCTTGGCAAGGTCATCCGACAGCACTTGGACCGACGCGGCCACGCCCGGAACCGTCAGAGCGTCAGAAATCGACACCCGAATGCCGGTCTCTGTGATCATCCCGCCGAACAGATCGGTTAGCCAACCGGATGGGTCGCCCGTTCCGCTGGTTTGGCTCCCGGCTTCCATGGCGCTCACGCTGCCACCGCCGAGAAAGTCACCTAGCCAGCCCATCAGCGCGCCCTCATCGCCCCGATCACCGCGACCGCGAAGACCAGAGCCCCGGAAGAGACGAAACCGGCCGGCGGATAGTGGAGCCATGCCCCATACCCGATCAGCCCGGCACCCACCACGGCCAGCACAAGGCGCGCAGCGTCCATCGCAACGGCGCCCGTTGCGGTCGTGTTTGCTTCAGCCATGCTCTAGCCCCATACAGGTAGGTCGTAGTCGTCAGGAACGGTGCCGTCCGGGTCACCAGTCATAGCGCGGGCGATAGCCATCATTGCGGCCACCGGGCCGTCGATCTTGTTCTCGTGCTTCTCCTTGCGGGGAAACACGTTGTCGTTCGCATCCGGCTTAACGGTGACGTTGGACATCATCCAGTTCATCACCGGATTGTTGTCATGATGGAAGCGGCCAGAGAGAACCGCCGCCTCCAACTCCTTCATCGCCGGGCTGAAGTTCTGCGTCAGCGCTCGGAACTCGATGACTTGGACCGACGATGCTTCGCGCTGGAAGTTCTGGCGCATCTGCGTCGCCTGCCAAGGGTCGAATACCGCCTCTGTAACCTCGAACTCAGTCACAAGGCCGCCTTCGCGCTGCCCGCCGCACGGCTCTCCGATGGCGTCCGTCTCGATCTTGGTCAGATCGATCTCGTTACCATCGGTTAGCTCGATGTGCCCTTCGTCTGCCCAATGCCGCAGCGCCGGAACCTTGTCGAAAAGCTCGCTCTCCGAAGGCATGTACAGCTTCGTGTACAGCCAGAAGTGCGTCTTCCCGTCATCCTCAAGCGTCGTGAACAACTGAGCCCGTGCCGCGATGTCGGTGCGCGACGCAAGGTCAAATGCCAGTCGGCACGGCTGCCCGCTGTATTCTTCGATGTCCGGGCAATCGCCAGACTTCAGCCACGCATCCATGTTCATCCAGGCTTGCCGCGACTGCACCCAAAGGTTCAGGTGCTTCGTCTTGAAAACGCCCTGCTTAGAGGTGCGCTTTACGGCTTCAGCCTGCTTGGACCGAAGGAATTCCGCCGAGACCGACACGCCATAGTTCGGGTTGGCCTTGATAAGGGCCATCTCGGATTTCCAGTCGTCGCCGTCATCAATCGTGTAGATGATGGCGAACAACTCCTCATCCTCAATCAGTCCCTCCAGCACCTTCCTAGCGTGGCTGTCCATGTCGTAGCAGGGGCCGGCGATGTTATCGCCCGCCGTCGTCACCACCCACATCATGGGCTGCTCACGCGCGCCCATGCCGGTTTCCATCGTGTCGTACAGGTCGTTCGTCTGGTGCTCGTGGTACTCGTCCACGATGGCGAAAGAGGGGGAAGCGCCGTCACCGGGCTTGCCGATGATCGGCTCAAACCGGCTCATGTCGGCTAGGCGGTTGATGTTCGCCGCGTTCGCCAGAAGACCGAACTTCTCAGAAAAAGCAGTCTCGCGCTCAACGGTCAGCTTGGCGGGGCGGAACACCTCCCACGCCTGCACCTCGTTGGTCGCGCCGCAGTAGACCTCAGCGCCGTATTCGCCATCGGCGGCCAGCATGTAGAGGCCGACCGCGGCCACCTCTGCCGACTTACCGTTCTTTCTGGGCACAAAGTTATATGCCCGGCGGAACCGTCGAGTTCCGGTTTCCTTCTTCACCCACCCGAAAATCGTGGTCAGCCGGAAAACCTGCCACGGCTCCAGCCGCAGCCGGTTGCTGCGCGGGTCGCCGGCCTTCTTGATCGCCCACTTGCCCTTGGTGTGGGGCATGTTCTCGACGAAGCGACAGATGCGAGACGCCTTTTCCTCGTCAAACCGATAGGGCCATGCCTTATCGCCCTGTCGGGCCAAGTCGCGCTTTTGCCGCTCACATGCGGCGATTACCCATTTGCAGGCAGGTATCTTCCCGCTGACCACATCGGCGATGTAGCCATTCGCGATGGCGATGTAGTCGCGCCGTCCTGTCGGGGCCGAAGGGGGCGCCCCGCCTCCAGACTTGCGCTTCGCTATCGCCATGTCAGAAATCCGCCCAAGGATCGGCCTTGCCCTTGTCGTCGTTGCCGCTGGACACGCGCGAGCGGTCAGCAGGGGTCAGGCCAAATTTCGCCAGCCACATCGAAAGGCGGCGGTCAGCGTCGGCAACCATCGCCACCTCAGGATAGGCGCGGTGCATCTTGCCGCCGTCCTTCGTCATGGTCTCGTAGGTCAGGCTCCCGCCGTAGGAGGCGAGCGCCTGCCGTGCCGTCCGCAGATCAGCGAGCGCTTCGCACAACCCCTCCATAGCGATGGCGTCGGCCTCAGTGAGAACGCCGATGCGGTCGAGGATGACCGACGCCTCTCCCCATGCCGTCTTTGCCTTGTCGGACAGATGGGCCGGAGGAGACGGCTTCCCGCGCTCCGGTTTGGGCTCAGCCTTGTTGATGCGGCACGGCTGAGCAGTGCCGCCGACGACCTTAAGCACGGTCGGCTTGCGCGGTCGCGCCATGTTGCACCTTTTTGCTGTGGTTTTGCACACGCACGGAAAGCCTCCCGGACCGGTCGCTACCCCAACCTGCCCAGGGATGCACCCCCCCCTATGCCCTGCCCCTTCCGCGCGCTCCGTGCGCCGCGTTGTGGCACCCTCTGTGGACCGCCTCCAGATTGGTCGGCTCGTCCTTCCCGCCTTCCCGCTTCTCCATCTTGTGGTGGGCAGTGTCAGCGCCGGGCAGGCCACAGATAGCGCAGATGCCGCGGTCCCTCTCGATGATGGAGAGGGCAAGCTTGCGCCATCGCTGCGTTCCGTACTCCCGGTCTATCCGGTCAGTGCGGACGCGCTTGAACGGAGCCCATCCGGGGGCGCGATGCAGCGCAGGCTTGGACGGCATCCCATCACCTCTATCCGATCACCCAAGCCGGCCTTTCACATGAGGCGCACGGCACAGGCAGTAAGGTATCCAATGAGTAGGAGTGGGATTGCTGCCCATCGCAGCGTGGCGAAGGCTTCGGCCCTTCCAGCCTTTACGCCGTCAGCGTGTCCATTGTTGTAGCTTTCGGCCAGGCGGCTGACGGATGGGCCGGCGGGTGGGGTGATGCGCTCTACGGCGGCAATGGTGGGGGCCATGGAACGGGTCATTTGTCGTCGTACCGTCTGCGGGCAGCCTCAGCGACAGCCCTGTTGAGGACGCGAGCGGTGCGCATGAACACCTGTCCGCCCCGGACATCGACAGAGCCGGCGGCTTCGAGCGCCGCGCCAATGGCGCCGTTGATGTCACCGATGTACACCTTGTCGTCGGCATCGACTTCCACGATCACCTGAACGCGCTTCATAGGTCTCGCTCCATCCTTGCGGCCCCGATGCGGGCGATCCACCCAGCGCCGAACCCACCGAATACGGAAAGGGCAGCGGGCCAACCGCCAACCGCATAAGCGCCAAAGGCATTCACGGCCAAGCCAGCCAAGGCAAGGATGCCGATCAGCATGGCTTCACCTCGGGGGAAGGCCGTTGACCAAGTTGGACCGGACGCAGTAGCCGATGCAGGCGCCGTCCACCTTCTGGATGGGCTCGACGCGCACCCCGACAGGATGGCCGTGCCAGTGGGCTTGGATGCGCTCGGCAAGCTCGGTGGCGCCGGCAAGCGACAGCGTGTCGCCGATCCGGGCGGCGGTGGACTTGCTGCCGGACGATGCGCGGGGATAGGGGGTCAGCTTGAGCATATCACCACTCCCTCTCGCGCTCAGCGAGCGTCTGCGCCAGTCTGTCCAGGCCGTCGCCCAATCGCTCAGGCCCGCAGATCGGCATGTCGTCATTCTGCGTGGCGCTCCGTGCGGGCTTGTGCGACAGCGTGCCGTCAGCCAGCCTCACCAGCGTGTCACCGATCGCAGGCGGCGGATCGTAGAAGCCGGCGTCTCGCGTCTCGCGCACCCGGTCGATGCCATCGGCGTCCTTCGTGACGACGTAGGCGCGGCGCGTTGACATGGCGATGATGGAGCCGACGACGGTAGGGGCCGCCTTGCAGCCGTCGAAGTGGCGGCCATCCGTCAGGCCGCAGTGGAGACAGGCGGGCATGGCGTCAATCCTCGTCAGGGTGGCGCACGAAGCGACCGTTCAGCACTGCCCACCGGCCCGTGTCGTCGCTGCCCTCCACATACGGAGCGATGCGGCCACGGCTCACGCGGTCTAGCTCAGCGTCTAGGGCGCAGGGGGCGCAGTGGGAAGCGGCGTCGCAAATCTCTTGGCACGTCGTCATGGGCGATCCTGCATGCTAGAATTACGCAGCGCGTAATTGTTTGCGGGGGAGCGATGCACCTGACACCGAAAGCGGCCGATTTCTGCCGCCGCGCCGAAGCCCTTCTAGGAGGCTACGGATGGAAGCGCCGGTTCGCCGACGCCATGGAAAGCCAATACACGCACGTCGTTGCGGTCACGAATGGGAGCCGTCCGCTACCCAAGCCGTGGATGCCTGTGCTGGAGCTGCTAGAGAAGCTTCCGCCGGATCAATGGCCTCTTAGGTGGCAAAGGTAAGCGGCGTCACGCTGCGTCCGATAATCGCGCCCGGTTGTGCTCCAGCCAAATCTTGGCCTTGCCGTAGATCGGGGAAAGCCGGGCGCCTTCGGGAAGGTCTAGCCCGATCACCCACCCGGCCAACTCGCCATGAGCCAGCACAAGCGCGGTGTTTTCGCGACCGACTTCCGCCAACCGCGTTTCGATCTGTGCGTTTTGCTCGCGGACCCTGGTGGCCTCCAGCATGGCTTGCACGCGGGCCTCTAGGGCGTCGTCAAGCTGCTCGCGAAGCTCACCGATTTCCTTGCGGCACTCGGCTATCTGCGCCTTGAGTTGGGCCACATCCTCGCTCCGCTGGCGGCGCTCTTCGGCCAACTGCTCACGGAGCGTCTTGATGATGTCGTTCTCTGCGGCCTCTTTGACCGCCGCCTGTCGCTCCGCCCTCGCCTCCGCCGTGCCGGCCTTGAGCTTTGCGCCGACGAACTGCCACGCATTGTAGAGGGCCACAACGCCAGCTCCGCCGCCGAACACCCATGTGAGCCACGAAGGCGCGTCAGCGGTAGGGTCGGCCATGGCGTCAGTCCTCAACGCCCGCCGTCATAATCGGCCGGCGTGGTAGAGCTTCACGATACAAAGCGACAGCAGCGGCATATTCGGGCTCTGCTTCGTCGGTGGCGGGTTCGTCAGGTAACGGCGCGTCGCTGGGGCTGTCCGGCATGGATGACCTCCACAACCTTGGCTCCGACAGTGGCGCAGTAGCCTAGGGCCTTGCCCTGCGTGCGGAAGCTGGCGAGCGGAACGCCGTCGTCCGGAACGTTCCGAACCTCCCAGGGAACGCACCAGTCAGAGCCGCGCACGATCTGGACCGGACGGTTCCTCATCGCTGGCCCCAAAACGACAAAGCGCCCGAGCGAGTTACCGCCGGGCGCAATTCTGTTCACTATCTGGAACGTACGCTCAACTGTCCCAATCGGTCAAGCGAAAATGTGGTGTGGTGGCGCAACCGGGTTAGATTGCGCCATTGCATGGTTGCTGTCACCCAGAAGCCGCAGGCCATCCAGCCGTCATGGCTCTGTGCTCGCTGCTTTCCGTTACAATAGCCATATCCGCCCTGATTAGCGCGTCTTCCGCGTCCCGCACGCGCTCCAGGGCATTCTGAACCCTTGATCGGAACGCTTTCTTATCACCTCCAGCTGAAGCCAATGCTGACGCTAACTCAATCACCGCATTACCTAAGTGGACCCCTGCGCTTCTCGCAAATGCCGTGCTATCTTCCACTGTTCCCTCCAAATAATATCTGGCTGCTTAGTGGTTTGGCCTCACGGCGGCGGTGGGCCAACGATCCAAATGAACAGCAGCGTGACGACAATCGCTATGATCGGGATGATACCGCCAGGGCCTTTCGGATGTCGCATTCATTCCTCCTTGCAGATTGAAGATTGAAAATTGACACGTCCTCCTGCCGTCTCATTACGCTGGCGCAGGAGCTTTCTTGCAGCCTTTAGGCAGACTTCAACGCCTGTGTCGTCTCCAAAAACCTGCATCTGCTCGATGGCAAAGCAGAGTTCATCAAGGCATTCATACGCACGAGCTTGCGGCGCCAGCAATCCCGCAACCCTGACCGCTTGCGCAGCCGTCATGTCCACGTAATCGAGTGAGCCGTCCATATACTCAATGACAAGCGTCAGCTTATCCGCTCCCTCATCGGTCATCACGGAAACCATCATGCAATTCATGACGGGGATGTTTTTCTCTGGCACTGTCGCCTCCAATGCTGGCCTTGGTGGTGCGGGCGGCGCGCTACTGCCGCTATCTCTTCGCGGGCTGTCTAGCCGGGTTCCCGCTGTTGGTGTCCCTGTACCGGACGAGACGTGGGTCAAGCTTCCCTTTACCGCACTACCAAAGCCATCATTTGCCCTTAGCTGGATACATGACGCCGCCCCTAACGACGAACTCTGTCACTTCGCTAACAGGCACCTTCCAGCAGCCTTTCCCGTTGTAGAAAAAGAACTCTCCGTCAGTGTGCCCGCCGCGAAGGACGCCAGCATGACGCCCCTCAGCAGACTGGAGACCTCTTACGGCCTCCAGATATTCCCTAATACCCATCACGCCTCGCCGTGGATGGTGAAGTACGAGAACACCTCGCCGTCATCCTCAACCCGGTCCTGTTCGGTGGCGACGCCAGAACCAAGCACCATCGCCATCGCGGCCTCGACGGCATCAGCAGAACCCCAGAGAGACCACTTGCCGCGCGAGCCGCGCTGCACCCGCACAGAAGCGCCGGTCTCCTTCAGGATTTCGCCAGCCAGCCAACCCTCAACCATCTTCAGGGCGGCGGCGCGGTCGGCGTTGGTCAGGTTCTTCATGGTTCGCTCCGTGGCTGGCGTCGTCTTGATGAACCGAATGTAAGGCACTTGCCTCATGCCGTCAACAGGGAATTAGGCTCTTGCCGCATTTTCTCCGCCGTGCCACTATCAGCCCATGCCGATACGAAACCGCCGAAACTTCGATCCGAACCGCGCCCGCCGCATCCTGCGACTGCTCGGCATGTCCAATGTGGAGTTCATGGGCCGCTACAATCGGACCACCGGGGCCAATGCCCGCGCTCCTGACGTGTCCGCTTGGCTGACGGGGCGCCGCCCCATGCCTGACGCCGCCGTCGTGCTTCTCAAGGCGCTCGTTTGGTGCGCCAGACTGAGGCGCTAGGCCGCCATCCTCCGGTCCCGCTTGATCCGCCCGAACCGCACATCGTTGTACAGGTCTAATGCGTCCCGCAGATACTCCGCCACCGTCTGCGTCTTCATGCCCCGCTGGTCGGCAATCTGTTGGCATGTGATGCCATCCACAATGACGGCCATGGGGAGCCACGTACGCCACCTGTTACCGCCGCGCTTAGCTCTGGCGTTGGCCGCCGCCCGCTCCGCCATGGCGTCCACCCAGTCAAGGTAATTTTCCTGAGCCATGACGGCCCACACGGACTCATAGTCATCCGTGCCATGGCCGAACCGCTCGCCGTAGGTGGCGGCCTTGGCGTCCATGCCGTTGACGATCAGCAGGTAGGCGGCACGGATCAGGCACGTCCCATCGTATTGTTCCTGCGTGATCTGGTCCTTGTGGAGCATCAGCAGACAGTTGTCCGTCTGGAGCCGCTTGCGGGTCTGCGGCGTGCCTAAGTCCGTCACCTCATCCTGACACTGCCGGACGGGCGCTTGGTGGCTAATCACACCGACGCGGCGGGCGTTCGGAACGGGCTGAAGGGCGGACATCTTCCATCCTACGACGGGTCAGTTGCACGGCTGCATGTTACCACACCAGCAGACGCCGCCGAAGGGCTATTCTTTCGGCGGCGTGTATTCGCGCAACGCATCGGCGGCGCTTTCGTGTCCTAGCACCACTCCGCACTTCCCGTCACCGTAATCAAACACGCACCATATGTCACGCTCAGTGACCTCTGTTATGGTGACGGGCTGTCCGGTGTCTTTGTAGACGTAGAGTCCTCCCAGCTTTATACTGGTCACTGTTGCGATCCGACGCGGCCAACCAGATCGACAACCAGCCACAGCCACATGGCGTTGGTGGCGAGCATGACCAAGGCGGAAAGCCCAGCGAGGCGGATAGCCTTTCTGGCGATCCTCTCCCACCGATCGGCAAGAGCCTGCCCCTCTCGCATCTCGTCTAGGATGGCGCGTTGGGCGTCCAGCGGCAGGGCGATGAACTCAGCGTCGGTCATGGCTCAGTCTCCCGCCTTTACCTGCGCCAAGGCTTCTGCCATCAGCGTGGGCCATTCCGGATGGCAGAGGATGCTTGGGCTACCGTCCATGGCCTTTATCCCGTCCATCATCTCGTCCACCTCCCGCTTGGTGTCGGCGTCCGGCTCTTCGCGGCACAGCTTGCCGAGTAGGTCCATGTCGATGCCGCCGGCCTTGGCGCGGGTCAGCAGGTAGCTGTGTGAGGCGATTTCGTCTTCGGTCAGGGGGCGCAGGCCTTCGGCTTCGTCGGGCCGGGCTGCGACCTCGGCAAAGCGGCCGATGCACCGCTGGAGCCCAGCACGAGCCGCCGCTGCTGCGTGGGCAGCCTCCACATTGGCGCGGTGGGTGGCGTACCAGCCGTGATCCGTGGTGGCGTAGGTCTCCGGCTGGTACCGCTGTCCGAAGTCTGAAAGCTCCTGCATGTCGGCATTCATCCGCTCGAAAGCCTCCAGCATTTCGCGGGGCGCCTGAACGGGCGCCTCGGCCCTGTGTCCGACAGCCTCGTAGAGCCGCCCAAGCGCTTCGCGCCTGATGGGGACCGTCTCTCCGGTGAAGTCCCGCTTGTGGTCGTAGTCGTGCGGTAGCCGACGGGAAAACTGGATGGCGTGCCAGATAGCGCCCTTAAGCGTCTCCGCCTCCGCCTTGAGTTCGGCGTTCTCGTGCCGCAGGAGGCGAGCGGGACCGATATTCTCAAGCTCGTCAACGCGGCGGACAAACACGTCGCGCTCTTGCTCCGCGCATCGGAACTCAGCCAACGCCTTGTCCCGTTCGCTGGTCAGCCGGGCATTCTCGGCGGTAAGCGCCTCGATGGCGTCGGCAGCAAACCGCCAGACGAGATGATCCCATGGCGATTGCTGTCCGGGTGGGGCGCCTGCCGCTTCCCGCAGATATGCGACAATCTCCTGCGGGCTGATCGGGGCGGACGGCTGCGGTCCACCGATAAGCGGTCTGCCGATGCCCAGAAGTTCGTCCAGTTCGTCTTGGCTTAGGATGCCGTCCGTCCCGCCCATGGCCTGTGTCGGGCCGATGAAGCCGGGGAGGATGGTAGCGTCGTTCGGATCGTGATCACACATTGCCGGTTTCCTCCAGAGCGGCGCGGAGCGCAGCGTTCATGCCCTGCGCAATGTCCCAGGCAAGGCACTTCGCCTCGTCAGGGCCATCGTCGTCGTCCATGTCGGTTTGGCTCTCAGCATAGGTCAGGATCGCCGGAAGCATTGCGCCGGTCGGTCCGGCCTCTAGCAGAGAGCGGAGAGCGGCGCGAGCCTGCCCTTCCCACTTGGCGCGGAAGCTCGGGCCGGAAAGCGGCATGTTGGCCTGCTCGCCGTACTGAGCAGGGTCGATGTCACCATCCGGCGGAAGCCCAAACCCATCCAGGCGTCGCGCGACTGCAAGCCATGCGCGGGCATCGGCAAGCCACAGGTCACGCGCCAAGGTGTCGATGAGCGAGGGGTTAGCGGGCATTGTCGGCCTCCGGGTTGCGAATATGGTGCGCGATCCGCTGTGCGTGCCGGGTTCCGGAGCCGGGCTTCTCGTACCACTCGTGCCATTCGTCGGCAATCTTGGCGCATCGGGCGCGCTCTGCCTCTACGGCCGCCGTCTCGGCTGCACGGATGGTGTGCGCGATGGCGGGAACGGCATCGCTTCCGTTCCAGATCGCCGAAAGGACATCTCGCGCCCGCTGTTCCGGGGTGAGGGTATCAGCCATGGGGGACCTCCTTGGCGCAGATGTGCTTGCCGGTGGCGTCGAGACGGGGCGTCAATCCGCCTCCGTCCGACAGCAGGTATTGGCAGCCCGTCTTGTGGTCGATCAGAACCCGCATGTTGGAGCGGGTGCCGGTGGCGTGGTCGTCTGTGTCGTCCAACGGCCCACGGTTCTTAGCGGCGACCGTGAGGGCGAAGACCAGCACGGCGCCAACGGCCATCCCGACAGCAAAGCCGCTCATGGCTTGTCCTCCGCAGGGGCGGGCGGGAGACACAGCGTACGGCACGCCATCCCGGCGCTGTCAGCGGCACGCTCAAAGTCTGCGGCCCGTGTGGTGAATAGAGGGTCAGTCACAGCGCGCGGCGTCAGCGTGTGATGCCGGCGGGCATGGGTCCGATAGGCACTAGCGGCGCCAACGAGATGCACCGTGGCTCTCACAAGCGCTTCGTGCTGCTTTTGTACGAGGTCCAGCAAAGCTGCCACGTCAGCGGCGAACGCCTCATTGCCGGCGGTGTAGCCAACAGGGCCGTCGCCTACGTCCCGCCAGCGGGTCAGGCGCTCTAGAGCTTCGCGGGGTGAGGTGGTCATTGCCCCAACTCCTTCCACCAGAGGATCACGACGGAAGGCGATGGATTGCCACGGCTTTGCAGATCGCTCTGGATGAACAGGCGAAGCTGCTCAACAGCGTCCATTGTGCGCGGCTCGCCGATGTTGCCAAGCGTGCAGCAACCAAAGGACATGGCGCCTTCGCCGATCTTTGCCTGATACGAGACGAACAGGTCAGCCATTGTCCGTTACTCCCGCCTTGCGGAGAGCGGCGCGCGTGTCGTCGATGAGACGCGCCTTCTCTGCCGCGTAGCGCGTTGGGTGCCACTCACCGTTCAGCGCCATCCAACGCCTTGCAATCGACAACAGATCGGGGGCAGAGGCGATCAGGCGGGCGTTGGCCTCAGCCGGATATTCGCCGTTGATGTCCTCACTGTGGACAGTGGCGAGCGCGCCAGTGTGCGGCTGGCGGGTCCAAACGACCAATTCGCCATTGCCTTCATGCTGCACAAGCCACGGCCCCGGAGTGTGGACTTGCATTTCAGCGCCGTTCCCGGCAAATTCATCAGTAGCCATTACGTAACTCCCGTTTATCGTAGTGGTCAGGGCCGGCGGTGGCGTTACAGCGCCCAACCGGCCCGAACTGTTTCTAGGGCTGGATTGTAGCACAACTTGCGGCGCGTGAAGAGCAAAACTGCAACCGCCCCGCTTTTCCCTTGCCTCAATTGCGGCGCCCTTGCCTCAATGCTTGCCGTAGTCTTAACGCTGGCAACGTCGCCATTCCGCCGCATGCCCTGCCCGCTCCGCCGACTCATCAGCGCGTCTCTGAGTGGCCTCTGCCCTTCCCGGCTACATGGGTAGCGGCCATACCCTCAGACCGCATCCAGCGGCGCGATATGAGGGGCGGAACGAGTGTTCAGGCGGCGACCTTCACCCCATTACGGAGCGGGCCGGTCTTCACGGAGGGGTGAGGCTCCAGCTTGCCGTCCCGGATAAGCTCCATCCGAAGCTTGCGGACACAGCCGGCACATCCGCCCGTGTGCCAGAGGGCGTCTTCGCTGTCTGCCGGCGTGGCATGCAGTCGGCACGATGCCCCGCCGTCTGCGGCCCATAGCGCCCGGATCGGCAGAGCGCGGGCTTCCGCCTCCCCGCCGATCACGAAGCAATGCGGGGTGCCGCGGTAGACGTGCATCTGGCGGGTGGAGTTCTTGGCCGCGGTCATTGGGCGGCCTCCGTGGAGGTGGTGGACGGATACCGCGACGGGTCAATCGCCTTCGCCGCAGCCATCGACACTTCCTGCGCAAATGCGAACTGACCGAACGGGAGCCGGCCGAAGTCGCGCAACGCGGTCGCTTCCGCCGTCTTGGAATTGCTCTTGCGTTCAGCCTCAACGGCGCCTCGGATCGCGGCGGCGATGGCATCCACGCGACCGCGATAGGTGCAGCCCTCCATGTCAGCGATGCAGGCTTCCGCCAGTTCTTCGGGCGAAAATGGGGTGTTGACGTCGTTCATTGGGTCTTCTCCCAGGAGGAAAGGGCGGTCACTGCTTGGCTTCCCATGGCTTGGGGATGCGGCGCAGGCCGCGCGTCTCTTGCTGCACACGCAGGATTGCGGCACGGCGGTCGTCGTCTTCGGGGTGGAGGTCGGAGCGCTCGGTGGGCATGGCCTTCGGAGCGGCGTCGATGCGGGAGACCGCGGCAACCACGGCGGAGAAGCCGGCGATCTGTTCGTGGGTGCGCTCGCGGGGGAACGCATAGTCGGCGGTCGTCTTGGCCTGCCTCTCGGCAATCTGCTGAGCCGTCTTGAGCCGCAGCATGCGGGCCTGCCGCTCGCGCAATTCGGCCTCTGCATACTTCCGAATGTCGGCCGGCATCGGCAGCGTGCGGAACTGATGGTTTGCGATGGTGGCGCGCACTGCATTCACCAGCACGTCGGCCGGAAGGTCAGCGAGTGGGGCGCGGTAGCCGGCGACGATGGCGCCGATCTGCGCCTCTCTTTTGTCCGGGTCCGCCGGGAGCGGAATGACGCCAAACACCTCCACCCACTGCACCAGGGCATCCATGGCGACGGCGAACGCCTTCACATCCGCCGGGGCGACAGCGCGCTCCGCCGCCTCCACCAGCACCGGGAGATGTTCGGAGGCGCCCTCAGGCAGCGGCTCCGCTGGGCTCCACGTCCCCAGCCAGAGACTTGAAGATCGCACGGCGGCGGGTGTCAGCATCTTCCCCGTACGTGCGGGCAGCGGGACGATGTTGTTCGGCTTGTCGGACATTGCGGGTCTTCCGGTCTTCAAGGGTTGCGAATATCCAAGGCACGACATCGAAAATCGGCGGCTGGTGATCGCGGCAGTCCCGAAGGACCGACAGCAGCAGGGCCTCGTTTCCGCCTTTGCACCACGCGCTGATCAGTCCTCTTGCCTTCGGCTCCTTCAGCCCCGTCTGCTTCATCAGCCAGCGAAGGCCGTTCTTCCAAACCAAGTCCCGTTCGGACGGCTCTTGGTTCTCATTGGCGCCATCGGCGCCCAAAGAGGCGGTAGCCTCTTTGGTAGGTTCTTCTCTGGCTTCTGGCTTCTGGGTGAGGGGTGGTTGATCAACCACCCCACCGTCCACCCCAGGGGGTGGCGGATTTTTCCCAGACTTCTCAGACGCTTGCTTGCCCCTTCTGCTATTGGGCAAAGTGCCTGTCTTCTCGGATTTTTCCCCGTCCTTCCGCTTCTTCTCGTCACGGGTCATGCGCCGGGAGTAGATCACGCCGTTGCGGTTTCGCGAGAAGACCCCCGCCGTTTCCAGTTCGTTGAGCAGAGCTGTGATCTGGTCTGGGACGGTGCCGGCAAGCGCCGCGAGTTGCGCGTCTGTCACTGCGTGGCCGTTGATGATCAGATGGCCGTACGGAGAAGCCTCGTGCATGATGCACATGCATTCGATCCACAGCCCCCGCGCCCCCAGCGACACAACCCGCAAGGCTTGATCACCGCGCCAGTCGGTCGGATAGAATTTCATCCAAGGGCGCGTGGCGCTCATGGCCTGTCCTTTCTGCCATTGACCATCCCGGCCGCGACCATGGCGGAGTCCATGCAATTCTCCAGAACGCCTTGCAGTTGCTCGCCGCAAGACATCGGGTCGCGGTACAGTTCGGAGCCGGTAAACCGGATTACGGTGATGCCTTCGGCGACCATGAAGCGGTCGCGGGCGCGATCTCTCTGCGCTTGCTGCTTGGTGCGCTCGTGGAAATCATGGCCGTCACATTCGACAGCCAGACGCCGTACATGCCCTTGCGCAATGCAAGTGAAGAGGAAGTCAGCCCTAAACTTCCCGATGGGAGCCTGAATGGAGAACCATGTCCTCCAGTCTTCGCGCTCCTTCGGAAGATCTGGCGTTTCGTCAAACTGAACGGGCTTGTACCCGTCATACAGGAAGATGATCTGCCCAAGCAGTATCTCTTCAATCTGGCTCTGGCACAGGATGCGCGCATTTTCCCAATCGCCACACAGGCCATTGATCTCATCGCCGACCATGGCGAAGTGCTCTTTGTCCCCGCTGAAATCATCGTCACCATAGAGGCGGTTATAGGCGCGGCTTCCGAGCGCCAATAAGAAGCTCTTTTCCCCATCCATCTCATGTGCCCACTCTTGCCCGCTGTAGGGTCCAGCGGCCGGCACGGCGCGGGCCGTCCGTGCCAGGGGTGGCCACCCCTTGCCGCTGGATTGGTTGGTGGAGAGCATCAAGCCGCCCTCCGCATTCCGGTTGCGCCCATCTCGTCAGCCCACGCCAGAACGACGGCCAGAGCATCGTCCCAGGTGAACTGAAAGGCCGACTTGGTTGGGCGGTTGATGACGCTCTCTATGACGGCCCGCGGCGTGTAGCCGGCGAACCAAGCCCACTTGCAGTGCTCTTGCGCTATCCGGAGGCTTTCGCTGTGTGTGGACATCACGCGGCCTCCCTGATGGGCTGGGCAGCCGGCGTGAGGAGCCCGAGCACCTTCATGCGGCGCTTGATGATCGGGACGATCTGGTCAGCGAAGCCGTCCAGTTCCTTGATGCGAGGCGACCAGCGGTCGGAGCCGTGGTGCAGCATCACCTCATCCCAGAAGAACTTGTATCCGCGCTCGAATGGCGAGCCTTCGTAGAGGACCAGATAGTCGGCTTCGATCAGGGTCTTGGTCCAGTAGACCGTTGCCATCAGCAGAGAGCCGGGGGCCATGCTGATGCCGTTGCCGTTCAGGGCATAAGCGGCAACCGTATCAGCGAAGACGCGGACGCCCTTCCCTGTTGGCTTCGGCAACCCATCCACCGCTTGCGCCGCGGCTTCCTCAAAGTCTGGGTACGTCGCAGCGACCCAGGCCAGTTCATGCGGGTTGGCGCGATAGTTCCGGTTCTCGCGCATCCCCTTGAGGACGGAGCCGAACATCGTGGGCAGGACGGCGAACTCCAGCCGGTCGGTCATCTCTTGGCTGTGGCGGATGAAGGCGGGGATTTTTGGCGCGGGCTTGGACATGCTCACGCCTCCGTCTTGACGGGCCACACCACAGGCGGCCGGGTGTTGGTGACAGGGTGAGTGCTCCACCAAGCGCGGGTCAGCAGCGGTTGCTGAGCGGCCACGTCGTAGCCGCGGCGCATGTCGGCGGCATAGCCGTTGGCATGGGGCTTGGCGGTCATGACGATGGTTTCGTAGGGGGTCATTGGACGGCCTCCAGGGCGGGCGCAGCACGGCGCACAGCAAGCTCAATCGGGGAGGGTTCGACGTTGGCGACGATGCGCAGGCCAACCAACTTCGCGTAGCCGAACAGCTTGTCCGCCGGGATGAAGTTCTGGCCGGTCTCCCAGGCCGAAACGGTGGAGCGAGCAACGCCTAACCGCCGGGCAGCTTCCGCAACCGACATGCCGGCAGCCTCACGGGCGCGGACGATGGCGTTGCGGATCAGGAAGTAGTCATTTGAAATGGACATTCCTCACTCCACCATGCCCAACGCTTCTTTGTAGAGTTCAAGGATAGCTTCGGCTTCCTGCCGGTCGGCTTTGTCCATCTTTCGCAGCCGGATAATTTGTCGTATAATCTTCGTATCGAAACCAGTCCCTTTCGCCTCGGCGTAAACTTCCTTAACGTCTTCTGCGATGCCGGCCTTTTCTTCCTCAAGCTTCTCGATCCGTTCGACAAAGCTTTTCAGCCGCTCAGCGGCAATTCCACCAACGTCACTCATGCTGCAATTCCTTGGATGCTGGCGCGCAACGGGATACCCAGGCTGCGCAGCGCGGTTTCAGTGTCTTCGATGGAGCGGCAGACGGAGACGGTCGCGCCGGCTGCATTCAGGGCGGCGTGGACTTCCTTCTGCACCGGAGAGAGGCGACCTTTGTCGGCCTTCAACTCGATGAAGTGGACGCGACCTTCCCACACGATTTCGATGTCCGGCCAGCCGGCGCGTGTGCCCATGTCACGGAAGGCTTTCGCCTCCAGAACATGCCGGCTGCCACCGTTCGGTGAGTGGTGCCACACGGCCCGCAGCGGCAGGGCATGAGCGAGGTAACGGGCTACAGCCATGTGAATGGCTTTCTCGGGCGCGGCCATATCAGCCCCCCATGCACAGGCTGGAGGGCGCGGACATCATCACCGGCAGGCCGATTAGCCGGCCGTCACGGTTGCTGATCTCAGCCCGGCGGGAGTTGGTCGGAAGAGCCACGCGGACCGAGGCAAAGGCGGAGAGGAACAGAGCGTCGCCGATGATCGTCGGTGTCGGCTCGTCGTCTTCCTCATCGTCAGTGACCACGCTGGCGGAAACCTGCGCAGCCCGCTTTTCTTTCTTCCGGAGTTCCCACAGGCGCTTGGTGATCGTGACGCGCGATGCGCCTGACCGCTCCGCCATTTCCTGCCGGCTCATGCCAACGGCCTCCCACTTGATCAGGTCGGCGTCGGTGACAAGCTGCTTGTGGCCGCCTCGCGTCACCGCCGGGAGGCCCATGTCCTTGCGGATGTGGCAGATGGCAGACTTCGACACGCCAAGGCGCTCGCCAATCTGGACATCGCTCATGCCTTGAGAGTGCATCTCAGCAATCAGAGCGCGGCGGGCATCGTCTTTTGCGGGCATCATGCAATCTCCCGGCCGGCGCTGTCGAAGCGGCGGACCTTGTGCATGGCCGCGGCGATGGACGCGCGGTCACGCTCAGTGACGACAGGGGCGACGTGGTTGGGGTAGACGGTCGGGTGGATCGTCGCCCAATTGCCACGGGCCACAGCGGGGGCAGGGCGTGCGTCCACTTCGGCGATGGTCGGAGACCAGTTGCCCGGCTCGAAGGGGTTCACGGTGCAGGCGCGTCCGGTCATGGCTCACCCCACCCAAGCGGCTTTGGAGCCGAGCAACTGCGGGAAATTGGACTGGTAGCCGGCCGGCGGCAGCTTCGTGACCTTCTTCACCGGAAACGCGGCGATCTGAGCGGCCATGTCCTCCGGAACCGCCCGGCAGAAGTTGGCCCGCATCTCTGCCGTGATCGTCGGGCCGGAGAACTCCTTGCGCAGCGCGTGGCCCGGCAGGTTGTGCGGCACGTCGCAGGTGATCTCGCCACGGCGGCGGAGCTTCTGGACGGCATCCTTGACCTTCGACACTTCCGCCTGCGTCTTGCGCGCCAGTTCGGTGATCGTCATGCCGGGCTGGAACACCAAGCGGATGCGAGCGCGAAGCGGGGCGTTCGGATCGGTGGCGCAGAGCGTTTTCTTGGGGGCGTTCTTAGGCTTGGTCATGGCAGATCGTCCGGGTTCGTTTCGCAGCGCCACGCATCGGCGGCGCGGTCAGTGGGGGATGGGGAGGAAAACGGCGGGGGGGGCTGCTGCCCCCCCCCCCCCGTCT
>NZ_LGQU01000083.1:0-49804 GCF_003115935.1 Azospirillum sp. TSH20 | reverse complement strand
AGCGGACCTACGGTCCGCCTGCCGCGTCAGCACAAAGCATAGCTTTGTGCGAGAGCTGGGCGGGGGAGGGACTGCCGCCGCTCTCCCGAACAAGCACTGGTCCCCTCCCCCGCCCAGCGGGGGAGGGTTAGGGTGGGGGCAAGTGCAGCACCCGCCCTTAACAACTCAAGCCGCCACCAGCAGCCCTTCGATCTCCTTCGCCGCACCGGCCAGCGCCTTCGCCTTGGCTTCCGGACCCATGCCGATGCCCTCGGCGCGGATGAAGGTCACGTCGGTGATGCCGAAGAAGCCGAGCACCGTGCGCAGATAGGCCTCCTGGTGGTCCAGGCCGGCCAGCGCCGGGTTGGTCGAATAGACGCCGCCGCGGCCCGACGCCACGATCACGCGCTTGCCGCCGGCCAGCCCCTCGGGCCCCTTCTCGGTGTAGCGGAAGGTGCGGCCGGCCTGGGCAAGGCGGTCGATCCAGGCCTTCAACTGGGTCGGGATCGAGAAATTGTACATCGGCGCGCCGATCACGACGACGTCGGCGGCCAAGAACTCATCGACCAGGGCGTCGGTCAGGGCCAGTTCTTCACGCTGGCGCTCGCTGAGGCCTTCCAGATTGCGGAACTTCACGACCTGCATCAGTTCGCCGTTCAGGTGGTCCGGCGGGTTGGCGGCGACGTCGCGGGTGACGACGGTGGCCGACGGTTCGGCCTTCACCAGAGCGTCGACAATGGAGGCGGTCAGCTGGCGGGTGACGGAGGCGGCGCCGAGCGGGCTGGAGTCGACATGCAGGATCGTGGTCATGGCGGAAGGAGCCTCTTGGTTGTTGCGGCCGTCAGGTCCGGCCGGTTTCTGACACCCAAGATGCCCCTTTGTTTTCCAGCGGTTAAGCCGGGCTGTGCGCGAAAGATCGTCTCTGGAGAAGCAACAATCGGCGGCCAAGCGACCATCGGCCCGGCGGAATCAGCGCGTCACCAGAAGCCCGCTGCGGAAGACCGCCATCTGACCCGGCTGCATCACCGTCCACGCCTCGTCCCTGGTCAGCGGGCGGGTGGCGATGACGGTGACGATGTCGTTGGGCGTGGTCTCCTTGGAGAAATCGACGCTCATGTCGGCATCGACCAGGGTGGCGGCGCCGAACGGCGCCTTGCGGGTCAGCCAGGCGAGGTTGGTGGCGCAATGGCACCACAGATAGCGCCCGTCGCTGAGCAGCATGTTGAAGACGCCCAGCGTGCCCAGATCGGCGGCCAGATGGCGGATCAGCTTCATCAGGCCGGAGGTGGTCTTCGGCGGCTCCGGATACTGCATGCGGATCTGGTCGAGCAGCCAGCAGAAGGCATGTTCGCTGTCGGTGCTGCCGACCGGCTCGTAGAAGGTCAGGATTCGGTCCTTGATGCCCTTCAATTGGCCATTATGGGCGAAGGTCCACACCCGGCCCCACAGCTCGCGGGTGAAGGGGTGGGTGTTCTCCAGCGACACCCGGCCGCGGTTGGCGCGGCGGATGTGCGAGATCACGGTGCAGGACTTGATCGAATATTGGCTGACCAGCCGGGCGATCTCCGACTCCGAACTGGGGGCCGGGTCGTGGAAGGTGCGGCAGCCCTTCCCCTCGTAAAAGGCGATGCCCCAACCGTCGCGGTGCGGGCCGGTCTGTCCGCCGCGGCGCATCAGGCCGGCGAAGCTGAAACAGATGTCCGTGGGCACGTTGGCGCTCATGCCCAGGAGTTCGCACATGATGTCCTCGTCTGCCGCTGGCCGTCGCCCTTGGGAGCGACAAGCTACGACAGGTGGTGCGCAAGGTCACGCGCTGACATTGTGGAGCACCACGCGCACGCGCAGCCGGGCTTTCCGAACAAAATCACGTCGGCCATCGTCATGTCTCCCGGAACAGCGGCGCGCGCGCCAGCAGCGCGTCGGTCTGCTGACAAATCTCGTCGTAGACCTTGCGGTCCAGTTTGCGCAGCCAGCGCGGCGGGATCGACTCGACGCCATAGGTAGCGCCGGCCAGCATGCCGGCGATGGCGCCGGTGGTGTCGGCGTCGCCGCCCTGGTTCACCGTCTCCACCACGCAGGATTCGACCGAATCGGTCTGGAAGTAATAGTGGAAGACGGTCTGCACCGTATCGACGATGAAGGCGGTGGACAGGCCGCGATAGGGTTCGAACTTGAACTGGCGGTGTTTGGCGATCAGGGCGTTCGCCTCCTCCCGCGCAGCGACGATGCCGCCGCCCAGCACCAGACGCCGCACCATCCGGCCCAGCGCGATCACCGCGGAATCGGACAGCTGGTTGCAGTGGGTGATGTGCGACTGCTCCACCGACCAGCGTTCGAACGCCGCGTCGTCGCCCAGCGTCGCCAGCGCCACCGGCAGGTTGCGCATCGCAGCGCCGTTGCCGGCGTGGTATTCCGACTCCGGCTCCTCCAGCGTGCCATGCATGATGAAGCGGCGGATGCCGCGCCGTGTCGTGTCGCCGACATCGACCGGCACCGATTTCAGCCAGATCACGAACTCCTCGGCGGCGCGGCGGGCCTCCCACTCCGGCCCCGAGAGGATGGCGCGACCGAGATGCAGCGACATTTCGGTGTCGTCAGTCACCTGCCCCGCCGACAGCTTCAGCCAGCCGCCGCCCTTGATGTGCTTGTGGACGCCATATTGGTGAGCAATCTCCCCCTTGGTCAGGAATTCCACCGTCGCTCCCAGCGCGTCGCCACAAGCGAGGCCGAGATAGGCGCCAAGCGCCCTGGATCTGATCCCAGGCGTCAGAATCGTCGGATCGGTCATGCCATCGGGCAAAGCGCCCGCCCTTTCCTGGTGCGCCCGGCAAACGGCCCACAAGCCGACGCCCGGCGTGAGGTTGTCAAAGAAGCGACACACCCACCCGGTAATCCCCGCCGATGACCAGATATTCTCCTTCGCCCTGGAACGGGTAGCGCGGCAGGATGTCGCGGAAGAAGACCACCTTGGGCAGCGGCACCCAGGCATCGAGGATGTAGTCGCCGAATTGGCCGGCGATGTCGCGGTTGATGGAAAAGGAACACAGGTTGTTCAGCCGCAGCACCGCCGTACGCTTGTCCGGCCGGGCGACGATGTGGTGTTCCTCGAAATCGTTGACGCCGCGGTACAGCCGGATGTGCGAGGCCCAGTTGGGCATCGGCGCGTCCGGCCAGCCGCGGCGGATCGTCCATTGGCAGAACTCGTACAGAAGGTCGAGCTGCAGATGGATGTTGTTGTTGTGGAAGCGGGTCGATTGTTTCTGCTCGCCATAGGCCGCCCAGGCGTCGGAGGCGAAGCGGTGGATCGGTTCGCCATGGAAGGTCGGCAGCAGACCGAAACGGCTCTCCACCCACCCCTTCAGCACCGCCCCTTCCGCGCGGTTGCTGTCGAACATCCAGCCTTTCAGCAGGCGCAGGTAGCTGGCGCGGAACCGGCGCTTGCCGTCCGGCCCTTCCGTTCCGGAGAAGTCGGGATTCACCCCGAACACCTCGGCCATATGGCGCTGGAAGATATCCGACGCGGTCAGTGCGTCGGGGCATTCGTCCAGCGCCTCGAACAAGGCCGCGTGTTCGCTGCGGGTGGCGCCGATGCGCAGGCGCCGCGGCTCGTCATTGTAGGCTTCGCTGCACAGCAGGGCGGCCGGGACGTTGACGAGGTTGGTGCGGTGAGCACGCAGCGCCAGCGGAGAATCGGGCGGCGAGTCGGCCTCCGGCGTCCGTCCACTCGCATCGCGCATCAGCCCCCCATCCGTCACGCCAAGCCGCTCCGTCCAAATATCATTATTTCTTATATGGATATTGCATAAGCCGGCGCGTGCCAAGCCTTCACCGCTGCAACCGGCGGGGGGCGTGTCGCCGCATGTCGCAATATTGTCCATTTGAAGCCGAACCTTCCGTCCCCATACTCAATACAGCGACGCTTACGATCCGGCGGCACCCGCATGGCCTTCTGGCCGACCAAGTATGACGACAGCCGGCGCCGGCGCACTCCGCCCGTGCCCACGCAGGCGCTTGTCCGGCCCTCGCCTCCCGCCGAACCCGCGACCCCCACGCCCGGCGCTCCCGACAGCCGCCCGCCGCGGGGCATGGCGGAGGCGCGCACCACCCTGCGGCTCGCCCAGCTCCTGCGCGGCTCGATCACGCCCCTGCGCGGCGATGCCGTGCTGGAGCTGCTGGAGCCGCACCGGCCGCGGCTGGTGCCCAAGCCGATCAACCCACTGCCGGGACTGGTCGGGCAGCCGCCCGGCCGCCTGATGGAAGCGCTGCTGCGGCCGATCGGGCAGATCATCACCGACGTGCTGCTGCCGGGGGTCCGCGACCATCTGATCGACCGGCTGGTGACCGGCCGCACCGACCATGAGGAAAGCCTTCCGGGCGCCGTCGATCTCGCCGAGGCGATGCGGACGCTGGTCAGCCGGATGCGCGGCGGCGGCAAGGGCCATCTCCAGGCGGTGATCGCCGCCATCGAAGCCGATGCCCGCGCCACCGCCGACAGGCTGACCAAGGACAGCCGCCCCATCGATGTCGGCGGCATCGACCAGCTTGCCCGCGCTCTGCTGCGCTTCGAAGTGCGGCGGATGGCGCTGGAGGCGCTGGGCGGCGGCAGCGCGTTGCAGGACGTCGTTTATCAGTCGCGGCGGCTCGCCCGCTATTCGCTCCGCCGGGCGACGGAGGCTATCGAGGGCTTCGTCGCCGACCGCGGGCTGAAGACGCTGCACGCCAGCCTCGCCACGCTGGCCCAGGCCGACGGGCTGATCGTCATCGCGCTGCGCAACCTGGACGACCAGGAGGAGACGAAGGAGGAATCCGGCCCCTTCGTCGAGCCGGCAGACCGCAAGGCGATGAACGACTGGCTGTCGGCGGCATGGCGGCTTTCCGACACATTGTTCGATCTGATCGGCAAGGCTGCGGCCGGCGGCGAGTTGGACGACCTGCTGTTCGCTGCCCTGCTGCGGCAACTGCGCAGCCTGCACCATTTCTGCGCCGACCTCAGCCATGCCGGCCGCCCCGCCGCCGTGGACACGCTGAAGCAGCGGCTGGTCGACCGCTGCGACGCGCTGGCCCGCCTGACCGGCGAACGTCTGGTCGAGGCGCTGCTGGCCAAGCCCGCCGATCCGGCGCTCGCCCGCCGCCTGATGGCGCGCGGCCGGCTGCTGGCGCAACTGCTCTACGACATGGACCGCGACGAGGCGGTGGAGGAGCTGGCGCTACGCATCGTCGTCGCGGCGGAGGCGCTGGGCGAGGAGCGGTAAGGTTCTCCTGTAGGTGCTCCCTCCCCACAAACCCTCCGCCGCCATAAAGACCAGACAAAATGTCGGGCTTTGTCGTGTGTGTCGGGACCCCGACAAAGGGGCCAAAAGCACTTCCGTTCGAAATAATATCGTTATTTCAATAACTTAACATCATTCTCCGCTCTGGCACGGGTCGTGCAATCCATGAAATCCGAAGCGGCCACGAACCGGCCGCACCGGATCGAAGCACAGTCCCCACGACCCAAGCACAGGAGCGACCCACATGGCCAAAGCGCCTCTGCGTCAGATCGCCTTTTACGGCAAGGGCGGTATCGGTAAGTCCACCACCTCTCAGAACACGCTGGCCGCGCTGGTCGAGCTGAATCAGAAGATCCTGATCGTCGGCTGCGATCCGAAGGCCGACTCGACCCGCCTGATCCTGCACGCCAAGGCCCAGGACACCGTGCTGCACCTCGCCGCCGAGGCCGGCTCGGTGGAGGACCTGGAACTCGAAGACGTCGTCAAGATCGGCTACAAGGGCATCAAGTGCGTCGAGTCCGGCGGTCCGGAGCCGGGCGTCGGCTGCGCCGGCCGCGGCGTCATCACCTCGATCAACTTCCTGGAAGAGAACGGCGCCTATGACGACGTGGACTATGTGTCCTACGACGTGCTGGGCGACGTGGTCTGCGGCGGCTTCGCCATGCCGATCCGCGAGAACAAGGCCCAGGAAATCTACATCGTCATGTCGGGCGAGATGATGGCGCTCTACGCCGCCAACAACATCGCCAAGGGCATCCTGAAATACGCCCACAGCGGCGGCGTGCGCCTGGGCGGCCTGATCTGCAACGAGCGTCAGACCGACAAGGAGATCGATCTGGCCGAGGCCCTGGCCAAGCGCCTGGGCTCCAAGCTGATCCACTTCGTGCCGCGCGACAACATCGTGCAGCATGCCGAGCTGCGCCGCATGACCGTCATCGAGTACGCGCCGGAGAGCAAGCAGGCGGAAGAGTACCGCCAACTCGCCAGCAAGGTGCACAACAACTCCGGCCAGGGTTGCATCCCGACCCCGATCACGATGGAAGAGCTGGAAGAGATGCTGATGGACTTCGGCATCATGAAGACCGAGGAGCAGCAGCTCGCCGAGCTGGCTGCCAAGGAAGCGGCGAAGGCCGGCGCCTGATCCCGGGCGTAGCGACGGTTGCCTACCGGCCCCCCTGCCCCATCCGCGCAGGGGGGACCGCCTGAACACTGGCCCTTTTCCCCAGCCCCGCACGACGTCGACCCAACGACCGCCCACCGGTTCCGGCCGGGCGACGTCGGCGTGGGAGGGAGGGGCTCGGTCACGCGCTGCAGTGGCGCGGAATATTCAAGCAGGAGGCCGGCTATGAGCCTGTCCGAGAACACCCAGACCACCACCGCGGTCGACGTCAAGACCCTCGTCAACGAAGTCCTCGAAGCCTATCCCGAAAAGTCCCGCAAGCGCCGCGCCAAGCACCTGAACGTGCTGGAGGCCGAGGCCAAGGACTGCGGCGTCAAGTCGAACGTCAAGTCCATCCCCGGCGTCATGACGATCCGCGGCTGCGCCTATGCCGGCTCGAAGGGCGTGGTGTGGGGTCCGATCAAGGACATGATCCACATCTCCCACGGGCCCGTGGGCTGCGGCTATTACTCCTGGTCCGGCCGCCGCAACTACTACATCGGCGACACCGGTGTGGACAGCTGGGGCACGATGCACTTCACCTCCGACTTCCAGGAGAAGGACATCGTCTTTGGCGGCGACAAGAAGCTGCACAAGGTCATCGAGGAAATCAACGAGCTGTTCCCGCTGGTGAACGGCATCTCGATCCAGTCGGAATGCCCGATCGGCCTGATCGGCGACGACATCGAGGCGGTCGCCCGCGCCAAGTCGGCGGAAATCGGCAAGCCGGTCATCCCCGTGCGCTGCGAAGGCTTCCGCGGCGTGTCCCAGTCGCTGGGCCACCACATCGCCAACGACGCCATCCGCGACTGGGTGTTCGAGAAGACGGAACCCAAGGCCGACTTCGTCTCCACCCCCTATGACGTCACCATCATCGGCGACTACAACATCGGCGGCGACGCCTGGTCGTCCCGCATCCTGCTGGAGGAGATCGGCCTGCGCGTGATCGCCCAATGGTCGGGCGACGGCACCATGGCGGAGCTGGAGAACACGCCGAAGGCCAAGGTCAACCTGATCCACTGCTACCGCTCGATGAACTACATCGCGCGCCACATGGAGGAGAAGTACAATATTCCTTGGATGGAATACAACTTCTTCGGCCCGAGCCAGATCGCCGAGTCCCTGCGCAAGATCGCCGCTCTCTTCGACGACAAGATCAAGGAGAACGCCGAGAAGGTCATCGCCCGCTACCAGCCGATGGTCGATGCGGTCATCGCCAAGTACAAGCCGCGGCTGGACGGCAAGAAGGTCATGATCTACGTCGGCGGCCTGCGTCCCCGCCACGTCGTCGATGCCTACCATGACCTGGGCATGGAGATCATCGGCACCGGTTACGAGTTCGCCCACAACGACGACTATCAGCGCACGCCGCACTATGTGAAGGAAGGCACGCTGATCTACGACGACGTCACCGCGTTCGAACTGGAGAAGTTCGTCGAGGCGATGCGTCCCGACCTCGTCGCGTCGGGCATCAAGGAAAAGTACGTGTTCCAGAAGATGGGCCTGCCGTTCCGCCAGATGCACAGCTGGGATTATTCCGGCCCGTACCACGGCTATGACGGCTTCGCGATCTTCGCCCGCGACATGGACCTGGCCATCAACAACCCCGTCTGGGGCGTGATGAAGGCCCCGTTCTGACCATCGGCCTCTGGAACAGGAGAATTTGAGAATGACCGACAAGCTTTCGCAGAGCGCCGACAAGGTCCTCGACCACTACACCCTCTTCCGGCAGCCCGAATATGCGGCGATGTTCGAGAAGAAGAAGACCGAGTTCGAGTACGGCCATTCGGACGAGGAAGTCGCCCGCGTGTCCGAATGGACCAAGTCCGAGGAATACAAGGCGAAGAACTTCGCCCGTGAAGCAGTCGTCATCAACCCGACCAAGGCCTGCCAGCCGATCGGCGCGATGTTCGCCGCCCAGGGCTTCGAAGGCACCCTGCCCTTCGTCCATGGCTCCCAGGGCTGCGTCGCCTATTACCGTACCCACCTGACCCGCCACTTCAAGGAGCCGAACAGCGCGGTCTCCTCATCGATGACGGAGGACGCGGCGGTGTTCGGCGGGCTGAACAACATGATCGACGGCCTTGCGAACGCCTACGCGCTCTACAAGCCGAAGATGATCGCGGTGATGACCACCTGCATGGCCGAGGTCATCGGCGACGACCTTCAGGGCTTCATCGCCAACGCGAAGAACAAGGAAAGCGTCCCGGCGGACTTCCCGGTGCCGTTCGCCCACACCCCGGCCTTCGTCGGCAGCCACATCGTCGGCTACGACAACATGATCAAGGGGATCCTGTCCAACTTCTGGGGCACGTCGGAGAATTTCGACACGCCCAAGACCGAGCAGATCAACCTGATCCCGGGCTTCGACGGCTTCGCCGTCGGCAACAACCGCGAACTGAAGCGCATCGCCGGCGAGTTCGGCCTGAAGCTGCAGATCCTGTCCGACGTGTCCGACAATTTCGACACGCCGATGGATGGCGAGTACCGCATGTATGACGGCGGCACCACCATCGAGGAGACCAAGGAGGCCCTGCACGCCAAGGCCACCATCTCCATGCAGGAGTACAACACGACCCAGACCCTGCAGCTCTGCAAGGAGAAGGGCCAGGAGGTCGCCAAGTTCAACTACCCGATGGGCGTCACCGCCACCGACGAACTGCTTCTGAAGCTGGCGGAACTGTCGGGCAAGCCGGTGCCGGCCAGCCTGAAGCTGGAGCGCGGCCGTCTGGTCGACGCCATCGCCGACAGCCACACCCACCTGCACGGCAAGCGCTTCGCCGTCTACGGCGACCCGGACTTCTGCCTGGGCATGACCAAGTTCCTGCTGGAGCTGGGTGCGGAGCCGGTGCACATCCTGTCGACCTCCGGCTCCAAGAAGTGGGAGAAGCAGGTCCAGAAGGTGCTGGACGGCTCGCCCTTCGGCAAGTCGGGTACGGCCTATGGCGGCAAGGATCTGTGGCACCTGCGCTCGCTGATCTTCACCGACAAGGTCGACTACATCATCGGCAACAGCTACGGCAAGTATCTGGAGCGCGACACCAAGGTTCCGCTGATCCGCCTGACCTACCCGATCTTCGACCGCCACCACCACCACCGCTACCCGACCTGGGGCTACCAGGGCGCGCTGAACGTGCTGGTGCGGATCCTGGACCGGATCTTCGAGGACATCGACGCCAACACCAACATCGTCGGCCAGACCGACTACTCGTTCGACCTGATCCGCTGATCGGCGGCAACCCAGGCTTCACTTCATAAGCATCAGTTCAGCCCAACCGTCGCGCCGGGGCCTCCATCCCCCCGGCCCGGCGGCAACCTCCCCAGCCCGGAGAGCGTCGGCGATGGCGCCCTCCGGGTTTCTTTGCATTGAAGGCAGGCCAACGGCCGGAGTTGGCGGGAAACCAAAATGCCGGGCAAAATTCGACATTTCGTTTCTCCCAAACATACATTTTGTTGCTTACTTTGACGTCGCAAATTTACTCGCGAGAAACCGAAAACGACAACATTCACGCACTTCTTAAACACAGAAAGAAAAATCAACGATTTCTATCATTAGTTCGCTCTTATGTTTATAATTTATCCAAGAAATTCATGGGACTTTAGTGCCAACACTTATTGACCGATCGCCTCACTCGGGCTTTCATGATGCATGCGGAACAAATGCGCAGGCACAGGAAGGGGAAGGCAGAGATGTTTGGCTTTATTCGGCCGATGAATGGAAAGGCATCCGACAGCCAAGCGATTCTGTCCGCCCTGGACCGTTCGCAGGCGGTGATCGAATTCTCGCTGGACGGAACGATCCTGACCGCCAACGCCAATTTCCTTGCAGTGATGGGCTATTCCTTGCCGGAGATCGTCGGACAGCATCACCGGATGTTCATCGATCCGGCCGAACATGGCAGTCCGGCCTATCGGGAGTTCTGGGATCGGCTGAAGCGCGGCGAGTTCCAGCGGGCTTTGTACCGGCGCATTGGCAAAAACGGTCGGGAGGTCTGGATCGAGGCGACCTACAATCCGGTACTCGATGGGTCCAGCCGTCCTTGCAAAATCGTCAAGGTCGCCACCGACGTCACGGAAAGACAGGCCATCAACGCCGACATGCGCGGCAAGATCGATGCGATTTCGCGCTCGCAGGCCGTGATCGAATTCAATCCCGACGGCACCGTCATCACCGCCAACGAGAATTTTCTCAAGGTGCTCGGCTACAGTCTGGACGAGATTCGCGGACGCCATCACAGCATGTTCGTCGATGCGCAGGAGCGCGAGAGTTCCGCCTATCGCGATTTCTGGTCCAGGCTGAACAAGGGGCAGTTCGAAGCCGCCCAATACCGGCGCATCGGCAAGGGCGGTCGCGTCGTCTGGATCCAGGCATCCTACAACCCGGTTTTCGACGGTGCCGGCCGCCTGTGCAAGGTCGTGAAGTTCGCGACCGACATCACCGACCAGATCAGTTTGCTGGAGCGCCTGAAATCCCTGATCGACACCAATTTCACCGAGATCGAACAGGCGATGAGCGTCGCCCACCAACAGGCCGACACCGCCGCGGCCGCATCGTCGGAGACGCGAGGGACGGTGCAGACCATTGCGGCCGGGGCGGAGGAACTGGCCGCCGCCGCCCGTGAGATCGCCGACAGCATGTCGCGGTCGCAGCAGGCTGCGGATGCCGCCGTGAGCGAGGCCGACAACGCCGACCGCGCTGCGACCCGCTTGACGGAAGTGGCGAAGGCGATGGGTGGCATCGTCGAACTGATCCGCTCCATCGCCGGACAGATCAACATGCTGGCCCTGAACGCGACCATCGAGGCGGCGCGCGCGGGTGAGGCCGGCAGGGGCTTCGCCGTGGTTGCCAACGAGGTCAAGAACCTGGCCAACCAGTCGGCCAACGCGACCGCCCAGATTTCCCGCGAAATCGAGGGAATGCGGTCCGTTTCCGGCGATGTCGTGTCTTCCCTGTCGGCAATTCGCACGGCGATGACCAATCTGCGCGAATTCGTCGTCATGTCCGCCGGCGCGGTCGAGGAACAGACCACCGTCACCGCCAGCATCTCCGCCAACATGCAGGGAGCATCGACCTCGGTGGCGGTGGTGGACCGGAACATCACCGCGATCTCCACCGCCTTCGCGCAGATCGGAACCGCCATCGCCTCGACCAAGGAAGCGGCACAGGTGCTCGCCCGCTGACCGGGTCCGGCGGACTTCGGCCAACCCGCCTCAACTGCCCCGAATGGCAAAGCTGACCACACGCTCCAGCGCAAGGTCGGCAGCCGCCCGCCAGTTCTCTCCACCCAGTTCGACCGAGACCGGCGGCAGGCCGACCGACGGAGCGGCCATGCCGTCACGGACCGGACGGGCCCGCAGAAGCAGGCGGGGATGGGCCGTGCCGCTCCAATCCTGACGACCTTCCAGGACCAGCAACAGGATCGGGCCGTCGACCGCCGGCGGCTTCTCCTCCGGCTCCCCGTCGTCAGCCGGCACGGCACGCAGGCCGAGACGCACCACCGCCTTGCCATGACCGGCGGTCTTGCCCGCGACGAGATCGGCGGCGGCTGCACACAGTGTCTCGGCCTCCGGTGGAACGGGGCGCTGGTCGGGGTCAAGGAAACGGCAGGCGATGCCGATCTCATGACCCGGCTCCGTCGCCAACCGAATCATCGCGTCATTCTGCGCGGCCATGGTCGGCATTGCCGCCAGCGCCAGCAGCAGTCCGCTCATTACCTCACGGCCGCCGCGCCGCCCGAACCATACCATCATGACCTTCCATTCCCGCGAACCGTCCTGATACGGCAGTCCCCACCCCTTCCCTGCGCGTGCCTCCCGCCCAGTGCTGTGCGACACCCGACAAGCCGCGGTCGGCCAGGGGAGATTGTCAGCTATCGGACAGCGACAGGAAAGATGACAATCCTTCTTTATCAGTAGCTTACCCGCTGGCACGCCCCCTGCATCAGCCGGACGCAGAGCCATTTCCGGCGCCAGGATGGGAGAGCGGGCATGCTCCAGGACAAGATCCAGGACGTCTTCAACGAACCGGGCTGCGCGGCCAACCAGGCCAAGTCGGCCAAGGAGAAGAAGAAGGGCTGCACCAAGTCGCTGAAGCCGGGGGCCGCAGCCGGCGGCTGCGCCTATGACGGGGCGATGATCGTGCTGCAGCCGATCACCGACGCCGCCCATCTGGTCCATGGCCCCATCGCCTGCCTGGGCAACAGCTGGGACAATCGCGGCTCGCAATCCTCCGGCCCGCAGCTCTACCGCACCGGCTTCACCACCGACCTGTCGGAGCTGGACGTCATCGGCGGCGGCGAGAAAAAGCTCTACCGCGCCATCAAGGAGATCGTTCAGCAATACGACCCGCCGGCCGTCTTCGTCTATCAGACCTGCGTGCCCGCCATGACCGGCGACGACATCGCCGCCGTCTGCAAATTCGCGACGCAGAAGCTGGGCAAGCCGGTGATCCCGGTGGAGGCGCCGGGCTTTGTCGGGTCGAAGAATCTCGGCAACAAGCTGGCCGGCGAAGCCCTGCTGGAGCATGTCATCGGCACGGTCGAACCCGAGCACACCACCCCGACCGACGTCTGCATCATCGGCGAATACAACCTCGCCGGCGAACTGTGGCTGGTCAAGCCGTTGCTGGACGAGATCGGCATCCGCCTGCTGTCCTGCATCTCCGGTGACGGCCGCTACCACGAGGTCGCCCAGGCCCACCGCGCCCGCGTCACCATGATGGTGTGCAGCCAGGCGCTGGTGAATGTCGGCCGCAAGATGCAGGAGCGCTACGGCATCCCCTATTTCGAGGGCTCCTTCTACGGCGTTTCCGACATGTCGGACACCCTGCGCACCATGGCCCGCATGCTGGTGGAGCGCGGCGCCAACAAGGGGCTGATCGACCGGGCGGAGGGCGTGATCGCGCGGGAGGAAAGCCGGGTCTGGCGCCGGCTGGAACCCTACAAGCCGCGGTTCGAGGGCAGGCGGGTCCTGCTGTTCACCGGCGGGGTCAAGAGCTGGTCGATGGTCAGCGCGCTGGAAGGCGCCGGGCTGACCATCCTCGGCACCTCCACCAAGAAATCGACCAAGGAGGACAAGGAGCGCATCAAAAAGATGAAGGGCGAGGAGTTCCACCAGTGGGACGACCTGAAGCCGCGCGACATCTACAGGATGCTGGCCGACAACCAAGCCGACATCATGATGTCCGGCGGCCGGTCGCAGTTCATCTCGCTGAAGGCCAAGGTACCCTGGCTCGACATCAACCAGGAGCGCCACCACGCCTATGCCGGCTATGACGGCATCGTCAATCTCTGCGAGGAGATCGACAAGACGCTGTCGAATCCGATCTGGCGTCAGGTCCGCCAGCCGGCGCCGTGGGAATCCGGCCCGTCCTCCACGCTCCTGGCTGCGGAGTGAGGCCGATGTCGCACATCCAGCGCTTCCCCTCCGCCGCCAAGGCCGCCTCGACCAACCCGCTGAAGATGAGCCAGCCGCTGGGCGCGGCGCTGGCATATCTCGGGGTCGACCGCTGCCTGCCGCTGTTCCACGGATCGCAGGGCTGCACCGCCTTCGGGCTGGTCCTGCTGGTCCGCCACTTCCGCGAGGCGATCCCGCTGCAGACCACGGCGATGGATCAGGTCTCCACCATCCTCGGCGGTTACGAGAATCTGGAACAGGCGATCCGCACCATCGTCGAGCGCAACAAGCCCGCCATGATCGGCGTCGCCACCACCGGCGTCACCGAGACCAAGGGCGAGGATATGGGCGGACAGTACACGCTGTTCCGCCAGCGCAACCCCGACATGGCCGACACCGCCCTGGTCTTCGCCAACACCCCCGACTTCGCCGGCGGCTTCGAGGACGGCTTCGCCGCCGCCGTCACCGCCGTCGTGGAGCGGCTGGTCGAACCCTCGCCGGTGCGCATCCCGACCCAGGTCAATGTGCTGGCCGGCAGCCACCTGTCGCCCGGCGATGTCGAGGAGCTGCGCGACATCATCGAGGGCTTCGGCCTGTCGCCGATCTTCCTGCCCGACCTGTCGCTGTCGATGTCCGGCCGCCAGCCCACCGACTTCACCGCCACCTCGCTGGGCGGCGTGACGGTGGAGCAGATCCGTGCCATGGGCGCCTCGGCCGCCACCATCGTGGTCGGCGAGCATATGCGGGTGGCCGGCAACGCGCTGGAGCTGAAGACCGACGTGCCGAGCCACTTCTTCAGCCGCCTGACCGGCCTGGAGGCGACGGACAAGCTGGTCCGGCTGCTGATGGAGCTGTCGGGCAAGCCGGCGCCGGCCCGGCTGCGGCGCCAGCGTGAAGCCCTGGTCGACGCCATGCTGGACGGGCATTTCTTCTACAGCCGCAAGCGCATCGCCGTCGCGCTGGAGCCCGACCTGCTCTACGCCGTCACCGGCTTCCTGGCCGACATGGGGGCGGAGGTCGTCGCCGCGGTGTCGCCGACGCAAAGCCCGGTGCTGGAGCGGCTGAAGGCCGCCACCATCATGGTTGGCGACCATTCCGACGTCGAGACGCTGGCCCGCGACGCCGACCTGATCGTCTCGAACTCGCACGGGCGGCAGGGTGCGGCGAGGATCGGCGTGCCGCTGCACCGCATGGGCCTGCCGATGTTCGACCGGCTCGGGGCCGGCTTGCGCGTCCAGGTCGGCTACCGCGGCACGCGGGAGCTGCTGTGCGATATCGGCAACCTGTTCCTCGCCCGCGAGATGGACCACGCGACTCACGAAGCCGACGAATCCCACGGCTGCGGAGGCGGATCATGCGGATGCAACGCCGTCTGAGCGTGGTGCAGGACCCCCGCCCGACCAAAGGAGGATCAATGAAGGTCGCTTTCTGCACCCAGGACATGCAGCACGTCGATGCGCATTTCGGCTGGGCCAAGAACATCGCCGTCTATCAGGTCGACCGTCAGGGCCATGCCTTTCTGGAGACCTTCCAGTTCGGCGGTTCGATGTTCGAGGACGGCAACGAGGACAAGCTGGTGCCCAAGCTGGAGGCGCTGGCCGATGTCGCCATCCTCTACCTGTCGGCCATCGGCGCCTCGGCCGCCGCCCGCGTGGTGGCGAAGAAGATCCATCCGGTGAAGGTCGAGGCAACCGAGACCATCCCGGCCCTGCTCGACAAGCTGGTCCAGACGCTGAACGGCAATCCGCCGCCCTGGCTGCGCAAGGCGATGGGCGAGACGCCGCAATTCCATTTCGACGAGGAGGAGGTCTGAGTATGGCTGCAGAGAGCGCCGATATGGCTGAAGTGTCCGTCGCCGACCAGTTCGTAAAGACGCTGGTCCTGCTGTTCCGTGCCGAGGACAGCTATGGCGCCTGGGAAGGCAAGCCGGACGAGGCCCTGCTCGCCCCCTTCATTCTGGACAAGGAGGCCCGCGCCGCCATCCCGATCATCGGCGATCCCGACCCGGACACGCTGTGGCGGCTGGAGCTGTTCTACAAGGCGGTCGGCGTCACGGTCGAAAAGCAGACCGGCATGATGGCCTCGCCGATGATGAAGATGAGCCACGAGGGCTTCGGCCGCATGATCCTGATCACCGGCCGGCTGGTGGTGGTGTCGAAGACTCTGCGCGACGTCCATCGCTTCGGCTTCCCCAGCCTGGAGAAGCTGGCCGCCGACGGCGCCAAGCTGGTCGAGAACGCCGTGGCGCTGATCCGGGAGTACCCCGAGGTCGCGAACCTCTGACCCTGCCGGGAGCATGACCATGAGCGACATCGACGCGCTGAAGGACGAGATCAAGAAGCTGAACGCCCGTGCCACCCAGAAGAAGATGGATTTGCACGATCTGTCGGAAGAGCTTCCGCAGAACTGGCAGAGCATCCTGTCGGTGGCGCAGGAAACCTATGACGTCTTCAAGACCCTGACGGAGAAGCGGGCGGCGCTGAAGGCACTGGAGACGGCATAACCCCTCCCTTTTTCAAGAAGAGCTTAGGCGCACCCTTTCCCGAGAGGAGCATTCCCATGGCTGAATTCCTGACCGGCACCACCCGCGGTGGTCAGAGCTGGACCCCGAAATTCGTCCAATCCATCGACCGGAAGCAGTGCATCGGCTGTGGCCGCTGCTTCAAGGTGTGCGGGCGCGGCGTGCTCGACATGATCGGCCTGACCGAGGACGGCGACATCGTCGACGCCTTCGACGACGAGGCCGAGAAGAAGATTATGACGGTCAAGGAAGCAGCCAACTGCATCGGCTGCGAAAGCTGCTCCAAGGTGTGTTCCAAGAGCTGCATCACCCATGCGCCGGTGGCGGCTTAAGCGGGAAAGTTAGACCCCCACCTAACCTCCCCCGCTGGGCGGGGGAGGGACTGCCGCCACTCTCCCGCATAAGCACTTGCCCCCTCCCCCGCCCAGCGGGGGAGGGTTGGGGTGGGGGTCTAACCTACCCCCTCAATACGCGTACTCCTTGAACACCGGATCGACGCTGCCGCCCCAGGGGCCGTTGAACTTCTCCAGAAGTTCGTCGGCCGGGCTGCGGCCGGTCTCGGCGATGACCTGCAGCGTGTCGAGGAAGTGGGTCTCGTCATCGCCCCAATTGTCGTTGCGGGCGCGGCGGGCCAGACCGTCGCGGGCGATCGCCAGCATCTCCAGCGCCACGTCGCGCACCGTCCCACTGCGGAACGTCGTGCGCAGGCCCGAGCGTGGCACTTCAGCCCGCAGGTGCGCGCGTTCGGCGGTCGTCCAGTCCTTCACCAGATCCCACGCCGCATCCAGCGCCACCTGATCGTAGAGCAGCCCGACCCACAGGGCCGGCAAGGCGCACAGGCTGCGCCACGGGCCGCCATCGGCGCCGCGCATCTCCAGATACTTCTTCAGACGCGCTTCCGGGAAGGCGGTGGTGGTGTGGTCGGCCCAGTCGGTGATCAGCGGCAGTTCACCCGGCAGCGCCGGCAGCTTGCCATCGAGGAAATCGCGGAAGGACTGGCCGGCCGCGTCGATGTAGGTGCCGTCGCGGTAGACGAAGTACATCGGCGTGTCGAGCAGATAGTCGACATAGCGTTCGAAGCCGAAGCCGTCCTCGAACACGAAGGGGATGTCGCCGGTGCGGTCCGGATCGGTGTCGGTCCAGATGTGGCTGCGGAAGCTCTGGAAGCCGTTCGGCTTGCCTTCCGTGAAGGGAGACATGGCGAACAGCGCGGTCGCGATCGGCTGCAAGGCCAGCGACACGCGGAACTTCTTCACCATGTCGGCTTCGGACGCGAAGTCCAGATTGACCTGCACGGTACAGGTCCGCGTCATCATGTCGAGGCCGAGCGAGCCGACCTTCGGCATGTAGTCGCGCATGATCTTATAACGGCCCTTGGGCATCCAGGGGATGTCGTCGCGCGTCCATTTCGGCTGGAAGCCCAGCCCCATCATGGCGATGCCCAGTTCGGCCCCGACCTCCTTCACCTGGCGCAGGTGGCGGTGCACCTCGGCACAGGTCTGGTGCAGGGTCTCCAGCGGGGCGCCGGACAGCTCGACCTGCCCGCCGGGCTCCAGCGTGATGTTGGCCATGTCCTGGACCAACGCGATGATGTTGCCCTTCTCCTCCACCGGCTGCCAGCCGAAGCGGGTCATGCGGGTCAGCAGCTCGCGGATGCCGTCCGGCCCGTCATAGGGCAGCGGCCGCAGGTCGGAGGTGCGGTAGGCGAATTTCTCGTGCTCGGTTCCGATGCGCCAGTCGGGCGCCGGCTTGCAGCCGGATTCGAGATAGGCCGCAAGCTGGCGGCGGTCGGTGATGGGTTCGCCGCGCGTGGTCGGGGGTGCGGACATGAAGTCTCTCGCGGGAAGTGGACGGAGGATCGGCCGGGTGACGGCCGGTTACGGGATCGGCGCGCGGAAAGGCGGACGCCGGTCGCTTCCCCCGGCAGTCCAGTCCCCGGCCAAGGACTGCCAGCAAGCCAGCGCCGCCACCACCGCCGTGTCGGCCCGCAGGATGCGCGGACCCAATCCCACCGGTACAACAAAGGGAAGTTTGACGAGTTCGTCAAGTTCCGACTGGTCGAAACCGCCCTCCGGCCCGATCAGCAGGGCTGCAGGTCCCGCAGGGGCGTCGCGCAGAACCTCGGCGATGGGGCGGGCGGAACCGGCCTCGGCACACAGGTAAAGCCGGCGGTCCGCCGGCCAGCCGGCCAGCGCGCGGTCCAGCGGCAGAGCCTCCCCCATCTCCGGCACGCTCAGGCGCTCGCACTGTTCGGCCGCCTCGACCGCGTTGGCGCGCAGCCGGTCGCTGTTGACGCGGTTGGGATCGGTGCGGCGGGTGAAGACCGGCCAAAGCCGGGAAACTCCCATCTCGGTCGCCTTCTCGGCGACGAAATCGATGCGGCCCTTCTTCAGCGGGGCGAAGAGAAGCCAGAGGTCAGGGGTCGTATCCTGCTGCCGCCGCTGCTCCGCCACGGTCAGCGAGCACCAGCCCTTGCCGAAGCCGTCGATCACCGCCCGCCATTCGCCGTCGCGGCCGTTGAACACCGCGACGGAGTCGCCGCGGTCCAGCCGCAGGACATGGCGCAGAAAATGGGCGCGCTCATGGTCCAGCCCGACCGACTGGCCTTCGGCCAGCGGGCTGTCGACAAACAGGCGGGTCTTGATCGGGTCGGCCATGGTTTTCGTCTCCGCGGGGCGGCGCCGACTATAGCCGGCCGCGGGCGTGCAAGTCAGCAGGTCAGAAGCCAGACATGCGGGTACGCGAGGCCGCTCAGGCTGCGGCTATCAGGGCGTCGATCTGGCGGCGCAGGTCGTTGGGCTGGACAGGCTTGTGCAGGATGCGGATCTGATCCGCCTTGGCCGCAGCCATCAGTTCGGCCCCGGTGTCGCCGGTCAGGATGATGGCGGGCACGGTGGCGCCGCAGGCCTCGCGCACCGCCCGCACGGCGGTGATGCCGGACCAGCCGTCGCGCAGCCGGTAATCGGACAGGATCACGTCCGGCGCCGGACAGCCGGGCAGCTTCGCCAGGACGGTTTCGACATCCTCCGCGGCAAGCACCTGATAGCCCCAGGTGTCCAGCATGATCTCCATCCCGGCCAAGATGATCGACTCGTCATCGATGACGACGGCGAAACGGTCCGGTTTCGTGCTCATGTCCATTTCAGATTGCAAGCCGCTGAGGTTCTGATAAAGAAACAGTATTGGCACGATTTTGGCGCGCGCAAGTCCTGGAACTGCAATTTTTCATAGCTTGAACCCGGCTGTTTCGCCGCATCCTTTCCGGACTTCAGTCCGGTCGCAAGCGGTGCGCCGCACTTGCCGCACGGACGGCAGCCCGATACCTTCGCCATGATTGCTGTTCCGACATCTCCATAGCACAGCGGAAACACCGCCGTCATGCCCACTGCTTCCACCGGCCCAACTCTTCCCGACTCCGGTTTCACCGACATCCGCAGGGACGGCTGGGTCACCCGCCGGATTCCCGCCCGGCTGCGCCCTTATGTCACGCTGGCGCGTCTCGACCGCCCGATCGGGACATGGCTGCTGCTGTTCCCTTGCTGGTGGAGCGTGGCGCTGGCCATGCCGCAGCCCTTCCGGGACTGGCCGTCGCTGCTCTGGCTGATGGCGCTGTTCGGGATCGGCGCGGTGCTGATGCGCGGCGCCGGCTGCACCGTCAACGACATCCTGGACCGCAAGTTCGACGCGATGGTGGAGCGCACCCGCTCCCGCCCGATCCCGTCGGGGCAGGTGTCGGTGCGTCAGGCGCTGGCCTTCCTGGTGGCCCAGCTTCTGGTGTCGCTGCTGATTCTGGTGCAGTTGGGAACGACCGCCATCGGTCTGGGCGTGCTGTCGCTGCTGCTGGTCTTCACCTATCCGCTGATGAAGCGGATCACATGGTGGCCGCAGGCCTTTCTCGGGCTGACCTTCAACTGGGGCGTCCTGATGGGCTGGGCGGCGGTGCAGAACGATGTCGGCTGGCCGGCGGTGGCGCTCTATGTGACGGGCATCGCCTGGACGCTGGGCTATGACACCATCTACGCCCATCAGGACAAGGAGGACGACGCCCGCATCGGCGTGAAGTCCACCGCGCTGCGCCTGGGCGACCAGAGCAAGATCTGGATCTACGGCTTCTACACTCTGACATATGTCGGCATCGGCATCGCCGGCCGTCTGGCCGGGCTGGGCGGACTGTTCCTGCCGGTGCTGTCGCTGGCCGCCCTGCAACTGGCCTGGCAGGTCGCGACATGGCGGCCGGATGACCAGGGCGACTGCCTGGACAAGTTCAAGTCAAACCGCTGGTTCGGCTGGCTGGTGCTGGCGGCGATCCTGGCGGGGAAGATTTAGGGCGGTTCCTGTGTGATTGCCCCCACCTAACCTCCCCCGCTGGGCGGGGGAGGGACTGCCGCCGCTCTCTTGAACAAGCACTTGTCCCCTCCCCTGCCCAGCTCCCGCACAAACAAAAAGGGCGGAGCAAAGCCCCGCCCTTCCTGAAAACCTGAAATCCGTTCCGATCAGCGCCCGCTGGTCTCGGCCAGCTGGGCGACGGAGTTGCCGGAACCGGGCTTGCGGCCGGGAGCGACGGTGCGGCGGCTGCCGGGCGAGGAGACCTCGGCGACCGTCACCGGCGCGGCATGCACCGCACCCGCCGGCTTGCGCGACGGCAGCACGGCGACATCCATGCGCTGCGGCTTCTGCGGAGCGTGCGAGGCGACGGCGGTGGTCGGCAGGCTCTGCGGCTTGCGGCCGGGAACCGAGACGCTGAGCCCCTTCTGCGGGTGCAGCGACGCTTCCAGCATGCGCGGGCCGGTGGCCTTGCTGCGGCCGCGCGGGCTGCTGGCGAAGCCCTGGTCCATGCCGCGGTCGCCGGCATCCAGCATCCGGCCGCTACGCGGCGCCTCTTCGCCTTCCGGCATGATGAAGCCGTAGGCGGCATAGACGCGCAGGCCGAGCTGGTCGGTCGGCTCGTGCCAGACGCGGACGGAGGACCAGTCGTTGTTGCGGGACACATCGACCACCCGCATGCCGCGGCGAAGCCCATCGCCATCCAGCCAGCTGTGGTCGACCTCGATGGTGCGGCGGTCGATCACCGCGCTGACCAGCGAGACGTGGCCTCGGCGCATGTGGCCGGTGCGCTTGAAGACGAGGACGGAGCCGACGGCGGGGCGGTGTTCGCGGTCATACTGGCCGGCGGCATGGTCCCACCAGGTCCAGGCGTCGCCGCGAATGGTGAAATCGGAGATGGAGCGGACCGTGCGCACGCAATCGCCGTCTTGTGCGGCAGCCGTCGACACGGTAAGGGGGCTGAGCGCGATCAAAGCCGCAAACGAAAGGCCGATGGCGGTTCCCCTCTGCCGCATGACTCCCCCAATCCCTCTGTTTTCCCCTTGGCAGAACGGGTAACACGGGTTCGCAGCTGTGTCTACACCGTTTGAATTATGTAACATTCAAAAGCCATCGACCGCCCTCCCCCCAACAGCGGAGTCCCTTGGGAATCCTCGTATGAACAATGCATCCCCGCCAGATTTCGTCCGCGACAACACGGCGCTGACGACCACCCCGCTGTTGCCGGAAATCCAGCTTCATCTTGCCACCGAGGTCACGCCACTCTGGCAGGCGACCGAGGAGACCTTGGCCGCCACGAATTTGCCACCGCCATACTGGGCTTTCGCTTGGCCGGGCGGACAAGCTGTGGCGCGGCTGTTGCTTGACCGGCCGGAGCTGGTGGCCGGCAAGTCCGTGCTCGATTTTGCCGCAGGCACCGGGCTGGTCGGCATCGCCGCGATGAAGGCCGGGGCGGCGCGGGTGCAGTCCTGCGACATCGACCGCTTCTCGCTCGCCGCCATCGCGCTGAACGCCGAGGCCAACGGGGTGGAGGTCAAGCCGGTCAGCGCCGACCTGGTCGGCCGCCCCCTGCCGGGCATCGACGTGGTTCTGGCCGGCGACGTCTGCTACGAGCGGCCGATGGCGGAGCGGGTGACGGCATGGCTGCGCGAGGTCGCCGCCACCGGCACGCTGGTGCTGCTGGGCGACCCCGGCCGCGCCTATGCCCCCGACGGCGGCATCGAGAAGGTAGCGACCTACACCGTCCCGACCTCGCTGGAGTTGGAAGACCGCGAGGCGCGGGAAACGACGATCTGGCGGCTGCTTCCTAACGGCTGAGTCGGGAGACGGCCAGCCGCAGGTCGGCCAGGAAGGTCGGCTGCTCCACCAGCTGGCCGCGCAGCAGGTAGCTGGGGTGGAAGGTCGGCACCACCTCCACCCCGTCCAGCAGGCGGCAGGGCAGCACCTTGCCGCGCAGCTGCAGGATGCCGTTCTCCCCGGTCAGCGCCCAGGTCGGGGTGCGGCCCAGCGCGACGATCACCGACGGGCGGTAGTCGGCCAGGGTGGCGCGCAGATGCTCGATCTCGCCGGCGAATTCGGCCAGCAGCCGGTCCGACGTGCCGAAGGCGCCCCAGCTCTCGTCGATCTCCCGCCCCTCCTTGCGGGCGCGGGCGCGCGAGGAGAAGAAATGCCCGACCTTGTTGCCGGGCGGCTGGTAACGGAAGACGTTGGCGACGAGGCATTCCGCCCGCTCGATGCCGACGGCGGCCAGCGATTCGTCCAGCAGCTTGCCGCTGCGGCCGACGAAGGGGGTGCCCTGCCGCGCCTCCTCAGCCCCCGGCGCCTCGCCGACGATGGCGAGCCGCGGCCCGTCCACCGGCTTGGTCGGGTACTGGTAGTCGGCGAAGGGCATGTCGGTGCGCAGCTCTGTCATCGGATCGCTTCCCAAATTCCCGGCAATGGGTGCAGTCGAGGAACCGGGCTTGCCGAAGCATCGGCCCGACCCCAAGCTTGTAGGCGGTGAGGTTCTAGCCCAGACCGTCCAGCCTACCAACAAGGGAGAGATCGGGATGACACCGCAAGCACCGACGACGCAGGAACTGGCGGGCAAGACCTGCGAGCCCTGCCGCGGCGGAATACCGCCGATGGACCGGGCGATGGCCGCCTCCTATCTGGTGCAGGTGCCGGGATGGGACCTGAAGGAGAACCCGGACCGCATCGAACGCGATTTCAAGTTCCCCGACTTCGCCCAAGCCCAGGCCTTCGCCGTTCAGGTCGGCAACCTCTGCGAAGCGGAAGGCCATCACGCGGAGATCCGCTACGGCTGGGGCCACTGCTCGGTCGCCTTCTGGACCCACAAGATCAGGGGGCTGCACGAGAACGACTTCGTGATGGCGGCGAAGGTCAATGGGCTGGCCGATGCGCCCTATGTGCCGGCATCGGTGGGGACTCCGCCGCCGCCTTATGTGCAGGGGGCGTGAGGGAATGTTTCTGGATTGGTGAAGTTAGACCCCCACCTATCCTCCCCCGCTGGGCGGGGGAGGGACTGCCGCTGAACGCCGACAAAGGTCCAATCCCCTCCCCCGCCCAGCGGGGGAGGGTCAGGGTGGGGGCATCGTCAGCCGACACCTCCCCGCGCCCTACCCCCACAGTTCCGCGACCGGTGGCTGGACCACCGCGCCGTCATAGACCAGCCCCGGTTCGCGGTCGCGGGCCAGCAGCAGCGGGCCGTCCAGATCGACGTAGCGCGCGCCCTGCCCCACCAGCATCGCCGGCGCCATGGCGAGCGAGGTCGCCACCATGCAGCCGACCATCACCTCGAAGCCCATGGCGTGGGCGGCGCGGGTCATCACCAGCGCCTCGGTCAGCCCGCCGGTCTTGTCGAGCTTGACGTTCACCACCCGATAGAGCCCGCGCAGACGGTCGAGCGACTCCAGCCCATGGCAGGATTCGTCGGCGCCGAGCGGCACCGGACAGTCGACTCCGCGCAACGCCTCGTCCTGGCCGGCGGGCAGCGGCTGTTCGATCATCTCCACGCCCAGCCCGGCGAGAACCGGGGCGAACTGGTGGAGCTGGTCCAGCGTCCAGCCCTCGTTGGCATCGACCACCAGCCGGGCGGACGGCGCGGCGGCGCGGACGGCGCGCACGCGGTCGAGGTCGCCCTCCCCTGTCAGCTTCATCTTCAGCAGTGGATGGCGCGGCGCCCGGTCGCGGGCGGCGGCGGCCATCGCGTCGGGTTCGTCGACGCTCAGCGTGTAGCAGGTGACCAGCGGCCCCGGCGGCTCGGCCAGCCCGGCAAGCTTCCAGGCCGGCACGCCGCTGCGCTTGGCCTCCAGGTCCCATAGGGCGCAGTCCAGCGCATTGCGGGCGGCGCCCGGCGACATCTGCCGGGCCAGCGAGTCGCGGTCGAGCCCGCCGGCCACCGCGTCGGCCATCGCCTCCAGCGCGGCGACGACCCCGTCGACGCTCTCGCCATAGCGGGCATAAGGCACGCATTCGCCACGGCCGCGGTGGGGACCGTCGGTCACCTCCGCCACCACAACCGCGGCTTCGGTCTTGGCCCCGCGCGAGATGCGGAAGGCGCCGCGGATGGGAAAGGTCTCCCGACGGACGGTCAGCTGCTGGGCAGACATTGCGAACCCCGAAATGGAACAGGGCCGGGAGTGTATCCCGGCCCCGTTCCCGAAGGCGACAGTCAAGTCGGCGGGATCACCGGTCCTGAATGATGACTCCGTACCAACCGAGCCCCTTGTAGGTCTCGTAGCCGGGGGTCAGGGCGTAGCCGACCAGCCGGTTCTTGTCGTCGATGTAATGGCCCATGGTGGTGGCACTGCGGCGCAGCGGCACCGTCTCGGTCAGAAGGCCGCGGCCGTCGGACGAGGCGATCACCCGGTGGCGGGCGTCGAGCAGCAGGCAGCGCGACTTTTCCCGTTCCCCGGCTTCCAGCCGCACGCCCTCGACCACCGCGGCGGCCTGGGGCTCCCAGTCGAAGAAGATGCCGAGCACGCCGATGGCGTCGCCGTCCGCCTCGCCGTCGCGGCGGATCGCGGTGGCATATGTGGCGACGACGCGGTCGTCCAGGCTGCGGTTGCGGGCGACGTCGCCGACGGTGAACTCGCCGCCGTTGCGGGTGGCCAGCGCCTGCCGGAACCACGGCTCGTCCGACACGTTGGCGCCGCGCGCGCCGGGATAGCGGTCCGGCCGGCCATTGGCGATCACGGTGCCGTTGCGGTCGGCGATCCACAGGTCGAGATAGACGGTGTAGGATTCCAGGATCACGCCCAGCCGGCGCGAGGCATGGCGGCGCGCCTCCTCCGTCGGGTCGGCGGCGCAATCGACCACCGCGCTGTCGGTCGCCCACCAGCGCACGTCGCAGGACCGCTCATACAGGTTGCGGTCGATGATCTCGATCATGTTGAGCGACAGGTCGGCCAGCCGCTTGCCGTGCATCTCCTGCACCATGGCGCTGCCGGTGGTGGTCAGATGGTCGACGCGGGCGACGATCTCCGACCGCAGCTCCTTGGTGATGCTGTTGACCTGGGTCGAGATCTCCGACACCTCGTTGGCGACGACGGCGAAGCCGCGCCCGGCGTCGCCGGCCCGCGCCGCTTCGATCAGGGCGTTCATGGCCAGCATCTTGGTGCGCCGGGTGATGTCCTCGATCAAGGACACCTTCTTCGACGCAACATCCAGCACGCCCCGCGACAGCTCGAAAAGATCGGTGCCCGCCATGCTCATCGTCTTGTCCCCCGTCATGACCGTCCCTGCATTCTCCAAATCAAAAGCCGTGCCAACGGTCACCGGCGCCCCGTGAACGGCCCGCCCTCCCGGTTTCCGCGGCGCTTGGCCGCAGATGACAGGGAGCCATCCGGCATTTCGGGGGAGTTGTACGGTTAAGCTGCTGAAACAGCGGGCATGCTGGCGACGGGTTGCTCAACAGGTTGCGAACTTGCCATGGGCGCGGCTTCCATGTTGCGGACACGTAACACGGATTCTCCGCAAATTCGCAATAAAAATTCCTATCTGAGAAGCAACACGCCAGATCAATTCCGCATTGCAAAATCCCATGCGCATGCTGTGCACATTCGCCGGGCAGTTGATGCGGAGCGCGTCACTGCACCACGGAAAATGCACCACGGAAAAGCCGTCAGGCCACGCGGTGCATTTCATCCAGGAACCGCTGGACCTCGCGGGTCAGGCGGTCGGCCTCGGCGGCCATGCGTTCGGACGCGGCGAACACCTCGTGCGCGGTGCCGCTGGTGCGGCCGGCGGCGTCGGTGACCTCGCGGATGTCGTCGGACACCGCGCGGGTGCCGGCGGCGGCCTGTTCCATGTTGACGACGATCTCGCGCACGGCGGAGCCCTGCTGCTCGATCCCGGCGCTGATGCCGGAAGCGATCTGGTTGATCGACTGGATGGTGCGGCCGATGCCGACGATGGCGCCCACCGCCTCCTCGGTCGAGGACTGGATGCCGGCGATCTGGGCGGCGATGTCGCCGGTGGCCTTGGCGGTCTGATCGGCCAGCCGCTTCACCTCCTGCGCCACGACGGCGAAGCCCTTCCCCGCCTCGCCGGCGCGGGCCGCCTCGATGGTGGCGTTCAGCGCCAGAAGATTGGTCTGGCTGGCGATGTCGTTGATGAGGGTGATGACGTCGCCCACCGTCCGCGCCGCGCCGGACAGGTTGCCGACCAGCGCGTTGGAGCGCTCGGCTTCGCCCGCCGCGTTTTCGGCGACCTGGGCGACCTCGCCGATCTGGCGCGCGATCTCGGCGATGGAGGCGGACAGTTCCTCCGTCGCGGCGGCGACGCTGCCGACATTGCTGCCGGTCTGGGCGGCGGAGGCCGCGACCGACGACGCCTTGCCGGTGGCCTGGGTCGCGTCCGTCTCCATGGTGCGGGCGGAGACCTCCAGCTGGTGGGCGGTGTCGGCCACCTCGCTGCACACGCTCTGGATCTGGCCTTCGAAGCGCTGGGTCACGCCGGCGAAGCCCGCCACCTTCTGCGAAATGCTTTCCGTCGCCGCGTTGATGGTGCGGCTGGCGTGCAGGAAGCCGCCCTGCATGCCGCGCAAAACGATCCGGCGGAAATATTTGTGCTCTGACACCGCATGCATGGAGGCTGTCGCCTCGCGCACGAAGGCGTCGGTGCGGTCGATGGCGTCGTTGGTGGCGTGCATCAGCTCGCCCAGCGCCCCGCCCTCGCGGATGCCGATCACCCGCGCCTCGAAATCGCCGGCGGAGACCGCACGGTTCACCCGGGTCAGCTGGTCCACCACCGCACAGGCGCGGCGCAGGAACAGCACCGCCCCGCCGATCGCCGCCAACCCGGCCACGGCCAGTCCGGCGCGCAGGGCGATGCCGCCGATCCCCAGCAGGTCGACCGTCAGCAACGCCGCCAGCGCCACCCCGCCCAGCATCGCCAAGCCGCCGGCCCGCGTCAGCGAGGACGCCTTCGGGGAGGACGCCTTCGGGGAGGACGCCTTCGGAGAGGACGACTTAGAGGGAGAAGACGAATTCGTCATACCCGATCCCCTTCTCCGCCAGCAGGGCGAGGACGGCGGCGAAGCCCGCCTCCATCCCCTTCTTGCGGTCGGCATGGCTGTTCTCGATGTCCAGAAGCTGGCGGTAGAGCGGGATCACCTTGTCCAGCGCCGACCGTTCCGGCACCCGGCGGGAGGAGTGATAGCCGATCACCCGCCCTTCGGCGTCGAAGCTGGGCGTGACATGGGCGAAGACCCAGTAATGGTCGCCGTTGCGGGCACGGTTGACCACATAGGCGAAGATTTCCTTCCCCGCCGCCAGCGTGTCCCACAGCAGCTTGAAGACGCAGCGCGGCATGTCGGGATGGCGGACGATGGAATGGGGGGCGCCCATCAGGTCGGCCTCCTCATAGCCGGCGACCTGCTGGAACACCCGATTCGCGTAGGTGATCCGCCCCTTCAGATCGGTCTTGGAAACGATGACTTCATCCGGGTCGAAGAAGCGTTCCACCCCCGTCAGGGGGACGTCGCGTCGTGCCATGTGCCTTCCGGTCTCCCGCTTCCCAGACCTGCCCAGACCCGTGCGGTCCTGCCTGCGCTACTTCCCGGCGAGAATCGGGCGGCAGGAACGGATTATTTCCGGATCGACATGCCACGCGATGCCCCGCACCGCGGGAGCTGTAACGAAAAGCACTTTAATGTGACGGAAGCTATCAGGAAAGACCCTACCCATTGCGGTGCCGAAATATTTGGGTATCCATCATCCAGTCGGATGAAATCCGCCTACTCCGGCGGATAGGGAATGGTCAGCAGCCGGCCGGCCGGCGGGTTGTCCACCGTGACCACCGTGCCGTCGGGCCAGCGCACCTCGACCTGCTCCACCTCATGCAGCGCGCCGAGCCCGAAATGCGCCACCGGCTCGCCCTGGCAGAGATAGCCTGACCCGGCATTGACGATCCGGCGCTGCCGGCGCCCGCCCGCGGTCAGGCTGACGACGGCGCCGCGCGCCGGCGCACCGTAGGGGGTCAGCGGCTGCACGCGCAGCCAGCCATTGTGCGAGGCGGCCGGACGGTAGATGGACAGCGGCTGCGCCACGGCGTCCGGTCCGTCATGGGCGGTGCCATGCGCCAGCACCAGCTCCAGCCGGCCGTCGCCGTCGATGTCGGCCGCGACCGCGCCGGTGCCCAGCCCCTTCGGCTCCGCCGCGTCGCCCAACTCCAGCTCCTGCCACTGGTCGTTGCGCCAGCCGAACAGGCGGTTGGGCTCGCCGTGGGCGTGGAAGAACAGCTCCTCATAGCCGTCATTGTCGAAATCGGCGGCGACGACGGTGAAGATGCGGCCGGGCATCGACAGGTCGGCGTCGGCCGATTCGATGAAGGCGCCGCCCATGCGCTGGTGGAACAGGCGCTGCGCCCCGTCCCAGGTGCCGACCACCAGATCGAACAGCCCGTCGCCGTCGACATCCAGCGCCGCGACCGCACGTCCGGACGGGCGCGAATCGGCGATGCCGCGCTCCTCGGCGATCTCCTCGAAATTGCCGTCGCCCAGGTTGCGGAACAGCTGGTTGGGACCGCCGTCGTTGACCGTCACCACATCCATATGGTCGGAGACGATCGGCAGGGTGACGACGCCGCGCGCCGCCCCGATGGAGTCCAAACCGGCCTCCTCCGCCCCATCCTCCAGCCGGCCGCGCCGGGTCAGCTCATACAGGCGCAGCGGCCCGCCGTCGGTCGCCACCAGAAAGCCGTAGCGGCCATGGCCCCAGCGGTCGAGCGCCGCCACCGCGCCGGCGGCGGTGTGGTTGGCCGCCCCGGCATTCTCCGCCTGCGCGAACAGGTCGAGCCAATGCTTGCCGAAACAGGCGAAGAGCCGATCGGCCATGTCCTTGGCACCGGTGACCCGGTCGCAATTGACGACGTAAAGCTCCTCCCGCCCGTCGCCGTCGATGTCGGCGGCAGCCAGCCCCATGGCGGGACTGGAGGGATCGGCGATCAGCGGGGTGGCGATATCGACCAGACGTCCGTCGACCCATTTCAGGACAAGGTTGGCGGTGCGGTAGCCGGCCACGACCAGCTCGAAGGCGCCGTCGCCGTCGATGTCCGTGACCGCAATCCCGTTCGACGGCCGCGGCGGGTTCTCGGCGAGCAGCGACGAGCAATCGAGGAACATATGCACCCTCTTGTCCCGTGGTCGGTCCACCCTCGCCGCCCTCAACAGGCCTTTGGAGCCATTGGGCTTTCGAGCGGTGTATCCCTGTTGATACCCCGTCCCCGCCCGGCCGTAAACCCGGACGGAGGATCAGGGACGGCCTATGCCCGATGCCGCAGCCCGGATCCAGGCCGGGCGGCCGTTTCCCCTGAAAGCAAAATCCCCCCGGCGCGGTTACGCCGGAGGGATTTCGCCAGAAGGATTTCGAATGGTCGAACGACGGGGTCGTTCAGAGCCGCTTCTTCGCGCCGGTATTGCCGGTGGCACGCTTGGCCGCCGCATCGTCGTTGCCGGCCGGCTTTTCACCCGCCTTGGCCGCGGCGGCGGCCTTGGCCTGCTCGCGGGCCGGCAGTTCGATGTTGACCTCCAGCGTCGAGCAGTCGCCGCCGCGGTCGAGCTTCACCTCGACCTTGTTCTCGTCGATGTTGACGTATTTGGCGATGACCGCCAGCAGCTCCTGCTGGAGCATCGGCAGATAGTCGGGCCCGCTGCGTCCGGCGCGCTCGTGCGCCATGACGATCTGCAGACGCTCCTTGGCCTGGACGGCCGACGCGCGCGGGGCCGCGCGGAAGAAGTTGAAAATGCTCATGCGCTCCTCCGCAGGAGCCGGCTGAACAGGCCCTTCTTCTGGGGGGTGACGAAGCGGTGCTCGATGTCCTCGCCCAGGAAGCGGCCGACCGCGTCCGAATAGGCCAGTCCGGCGTTGGAGACCTCATCCAGGATCACCGGCATGCCGACGTTGGAGGCGCGCAGCACCGCCTGGCTTTCCGGAATGACGCCGAGCAGCGGGATCGCCAGGATCTCCAGCACGTCGTCGACCTTCAGCATCTCGCCCCGCTCGACGCGCTCCGGGTCGTAGCGGGTCAGCAGCAGCTGCTGCGTCACCGGCTCCAGCCCCTGCTCCGCCCGGCGGGACCGCGAGTTCAGCACGCCCAGGATGCGGTCGCTGTCGCGCACCGACGAGACTTCCGGGTTGGTGACGATGATCGCGTGGTCGGCGAAATAGAGCGACATCAGGGCGCCACGCTCGATACCGGCCGGGCTGTCGCACAGGATGTAGTCGAATTCCTTCGACAGCTCGTTCAGCACCTTCTCCACCCCCTCGCGGGTCAGCGCGTCCTTGTCGCGCGTCTGCGAGGTCGGGAGGATGTACAGGTTCTCGATCCGCTTGTCCTTGATCAGCGCCTGGTTCAGCTTCGCTTCGCCATTGATGACGTTGATGAAGTCGAAGACCACCCGGCGCTCGCAACCCATCACCAGGTCAAGGTTGCGCAGGCCAACGTCGAAATCGATGACGACCGTCTTGAAGCCGCGAAGCGCCAGCCCGGTCGCAAAGGCCGCGGACGAGGTCGTCTTGCCGACACCGCCCTTGCCGGAGGTCATGACGATGATCTTGCTCAACGGAGCCTCTCCCATAATCCCAAAGTTGCCGTCACCGATACCAAACACCGTCCGAAGATTGCCGCCTTCGGACAAGATTCCGTCGCTTCAACTCTCAGGCGGTCTTCAGCAGGTCCATGCTGAGGACGCCGTCGCGCAGGAAAACCTGCACGGCTTTCTTATAAAAGTCACTGCCGATGTCTTCGCTGACGCGATAATTGCCTGCGACCGATAGCACCTCCGCCTCCAGGCTGTGGCAGAAGATGCGGGCGTTGCTGTCGCCGGAGAAGCCGGCCAGCGCCCGGCCGCGCAGCGCGCCGTAGACATGGATGTTTCCGTCGGCCAGCAGCTCCGCTCCGGGGGAGACGGAGCTGATGACGATCAGGTCGGTCTTCTCGGCATAGACCCGCATGCCGGAGCGCACCGGCTCGGTCACCACCACGGTCGGGCGGTGAACGACCTCGATCAGCACCTGCGGCGCCGGAATCGGGGTTTGCTGATCCTGCTGCCGCGGATCGGGGGCCTTCACCACCTCCTCCAGCTTGGCGGCGCGGCCCGACGGCATCGGCGTCAGCCCGACCGTCATCGCCGCCTCGCGCACCGGCTGCGGCCCGCCCTGAAAGCCGACTGGCAGCAGTTGCAGCGCCTGCACCTGGGCCACGAAGGCGCCAAGATCGAAGACGATGCTCTCCGGCAGGTCGTCGAAATCCAGCACGACCGGCGCGTTGCGGAAGAAGTTGGGTGCCTGCCGCACCTTGACGTTCAGCTGGGTGAAGAAATCCGGCGATGTCGGGGCGAAAACCTTCAGCACCATCATGGTGAAGGAGTTGCCCCGCAACTGGAACGGCGCATCCCGTTCGGCGACCTGACTGGCGCTGCTCACCGTAGCCTTCCCGTTCGTTCCTGCCGCCCCGTGCCGTGCTTCCGGTTCACTCATGCGCCCGGAACCGCCCCGGAACTGCCGTTGCGCAGCCCCGGCATCGAGCCAGCCAATCAGCGCCTTCTAGCCGTCCACACCGGTCGGATTCAAGAGTTTCCCCGTCCGCCGGGGTGACAATCGAAAGCCGCGCCGCCGCCTGCCGCCCTCAAGCGAACGCCAGGCAAACACCAACCCTCCCCGGCCACCGCCGGATGCGGCGACCTGAGATCGCAGCCCGCCACCGCGGTGGACAGGCCAGGGTTGCAACATGACTTTCGATTTCCCCCGTGACCGACCATAGTAATGAAAGCCCGCGACAGCGGCAAAGCCTTTCGGCCGCCTCCGCCGGAAGGCTATCCCGCGGCCGGTCCGGCTCGGCGGAAAGGGTTACCAAGCCCGCTCTGGCGGCTTTCCTGCGGCACCCACACCACATCTGGTATGAATATTTTGCGTCGGCCGCAATTTTGCCTGACGCCGCGCGTTATGACCGGTACAGTCAGGTTGCGTGGCTTTCAACGACGACGAGGTTCTCTTGCACCTTGTTTCGCCCATAGAGCACCTCCCCCGTCGGCCCGCACCGGCATGTCCGGACCCGGCACGGCAACCGGCCGCAGTGCCCGGCGAAGCACTCATCACCGCGCATCCATGCGACCGATCGAGCCTCCCCCCTGCGGGAGGCTTTTTTGTGCCCAAATCCGGCGCCACCCCCACCATTCGAGGAGATGCGACATGGCCAAGCGTTCGAGCAAAGGCATCGCCGCGGCGGGCGACTCCACCGTCCACCCGCTTTTCCCCGGTATGAACGCCCCCGCCGCTTTCGGCTGGGATCCGCTCGGTGGGAGCGAGGATCGCCGGGACCAGAGCTATCTCCGCAAGGTGAAGCCGCAGAACCCCAACCAGAAGCTTCTGATGGACGCCATCAAGACTCACAATCTGGTGGTGGCGCTTGGGCCGGCCGGCACCGGCAAGACCTACATCGCCATCTCGTCGGCGGTGGAGGCGCTGGAATCGGGCAGCGTCGACCGCATCGTCCTGTCCCGCCCGGCCATCGAAGCGGGCGAGAGCATCGGTTACCTTCCCGGCGACATGCATGAGAAGATGGCGCCCTTCCTGCGCCCGCTCTACGACGCGCTGACCGACCGGCTGGGATCCAAGCGGCTGCGCACCATGATGGCCGACGGCACCATCGAGATCGCCCCGGTCGGCTTCATGCGCGGCCGCACCCTGAACAACGCCTTCGTGGTGATCGACGAGGCGCAGAACTGCACCTATGCCCAGATCAAGATGCTGCTGACCCGGCTGGGCTGGCATTCCACCATGGTGCTGACCGGCGATCCCGACCAGACCGACCTGCTGGACAACCTGTCGGGCTTGGCCGACATCGCCCGCCGGCTGGAGGCGGTGGAGGGGATCGCCGTCGCCCGCCTGACGGAGAAGGACATCGTCCGCCACCCGCTGGTCGCCAGCATGCTGACGGTCCTCTGACATCGCAGAATCGCCCCACGGTTGCGCGGGAGGTGCGGCCTCGGCATCTCCCGCCCCTCCGCGGATCGGATTTCGCGCAGCACACTCCATTATGGTTGCAATTATGACATTCCGTTGAACGAAACGTAAGATACACGAACATTGCCGCTTGACGAGCAGCCCCGGTCCGGCAAAAGTCCCGAAAATTTTATGGACATCGCCGTTTCGTTGCCGAAGGGGTTGCCGCCGTGACCGTTGCCTTGTTCGAACGCATCAGCATCAAGGGCAAGATCGCAATGATCCTGGCCGCGGCCTGCCTTGGGCTGATCCTGGTGGCCGTGGTCAGCCTGATCGGCCTGCGCGCGGAGATGATGGCCGACCGCCAGGACAAGACCCGCAACGTCGTCGAGGTCGCCCACAGCCTGATCTCCCATTTCGAGGCGCAGGAGCGCGCCGGCACCCTCCCCCGCGCCGAGGCGCAGGACAAGGCCAAGACCGCGCTGAAGGCCCTGCGCCACGATGGCGACGAGTATTTCTTCATCACCGACCTCGCCCCGCGCATGATCATGCATCCGATCAAGCCGGAGCTGGACAGCACCGACGTGTCGCGCAACGCCGATCCCAACGGCAAGCTGCTGTTCCAGGAGTTCGTCCGGGTGGTGAAGACCGACGGCGCCGGCTTCGTCGACTATCTCTGGCCCAAGCCGGGATCGGCGCAGCCGGTGGCGAAGCTGTCCTATGTCAAGGGCTTCGCCCCCTGGGGCTGGCTGATCGGGTCCGGCATCTACATCGACGACGTCGACGTCGCCTTCCGTCAGGCCGCGCTGCGGCTGGCCGGCACCGGGCTGCTGATTGCGCTGGCGGCGGTGCTGCTGGCGCTGCTGGTCAGCCGGGCCATCGTCCGGCCGCTGGACGGTCTGGGCCGCGTCATGCAGGATCTGGCCGGCGGCAACAGCGCGGTCGCCGTGCCCGGCCTGGACCGCGGCGACGAGATCGGCGCCATGGCCCGCACGGTCGAAATCTTCCGCGTCCAGCAGATCGACCTCGCCGGCCATTGGGAGCGGCAGAAGATCGAGCATCGCGTGACCGAACAGCGCGCCCAGGCGCTGAAACGGCTGACCGACCGTTTCGACGCCACCATCGCCGAGACGATCCGCACCGTCGGCAGCGCCGTCGGCACCTTGGAGACCACCGCCCGCGCCCTGTCCGCCACCGCCGACCGCAACCGGCGCGAGGCGACCTCCGTAGCCAGCGCCTCGCAGCAGGCCTCCAGCAGCGTGCAGACCGTCGCCTCGGCGGCGGAGCAGCTGACCGGCTCGATCGCCGTGATCGGCGAACAGGTGGTGACCTCCTCGGCCATCTCCACTCAGGCGGTGGAGGCGTCGCAGAAGGCGGGCGAGCGGATCGACGGGCTGGGCCAGGCCGCCCAGAAGATCGGCGAGGTGGCCGACCTGATCGCCGGCATCGCCGGGCAGACCAACCTGCTGGCGCTGAACGCCACCATCGAGGCGGCGCGCGCCGGCGAGATGGGCAAGGGCTTCGCCGTGGTCGCCGGCGAGGTGAAGACGCTGGCCAACCAGACCGCCAAGGCCACCGAGGAGATCGCCCGCCATATCGCCGACGTGCAGGAGGCGACGCGTGCCGCCGTTGCCGCCATCCGCGAGATCGGCACCATCGTCGCCCGCAGCGACGAGATCGGCACCTCGATCGCCACCGCCGTCCAGCAGCAGGGCGCCGCCACCGGCGAGATCGCCCGCAGCGCCGGCGAGGCGGCGGAGGGCACGCGGCAGGTCTCCACCAGCATCGACGCGGTGTCCGGCGCCGCCCTGGAGACCGAACGGTCGGCCGACGCCCTGCTGGAAGCCGCCGGCGGTCTGTCGCAGCAGGCACAGGGGCTGCGTGGCATGGTCGATGCCTTCCTGGTCAATGTCGGGGCGATCAACTCCGCGCCGCTCACCGCCCTGCATGATGCGCCGTCGGAAGGGTCGGAGCTGTTCATGCCCTGGACCGACGGCCTTGCGGTGGGTGAGGAGGTGATCGACACCGACCACATGATTCTGATCGCCCTGATGAACGAGGCGGCCTCTCTCGCCCAGCAGGCCAAGGCCGGGCCGAAGGGACGGGAGGGCGGCAACCGCCGGGCACTGGGCGAGGCCGTCGGCCGGCTGCTGGCCTACACCGCCCTGCATTTCGAGCAGGAGGAGCGGCTGATGGACCAGTGCGGCTACCCCGACATCACCGCCCACAAGGCGCAGCACGAGGCTCTGCGCACCCGTGCCGGCGAATTGCGCCGCCGTCTGGACGCCGGCGACTCCGTGGCGGACGAACTGCTGGCACTGCTGCGCGAATGGCTGTTCGAGCATATCCAGCGCGCCGACAAGCGGATCGGCGAGCATCTGGCGGCAACGGGCCGCAACATCGAGGCGAAGGCGGCCTGACCGGAGCATCGGCCAGGCGATGGCGCCGCACCCCCTTGACCTCGGCTGCGGACGGCCCCATTCCTGACGGACCATGAAGACACGAATCCTGCGCATCGCCGCCGCCTCCGTCCTCGCCATCGCCGTGTCCGCCGGGATCGCCTGGTGGCAGGTGCGCAACGCCGCCACCACGGTGGAAAGCGGAACGAAGTCCGCCGTGCCGATCGGCGGTCCCTTCACGCTGACCGATCACACCGGCAAGTCGGTCACCGACGCCGACTTCCGCGGCAAGTATATGCTGATCTATTTCGGCTATACCTATTGCCCGGATGTCTGCCCGACCGAACTTGGGGTGATGACCCAGGCGCTCGACCGGCTGGGGCCGAAATCGGAGCAGGTCCAGCCGATTTTCATCACGATCGACCCGGACCGCGACACTGTGGCGCACATGAAGGACTATGTGAGCCTGTTCCACCCCCGGCTGGTCGGCCTGACCGGCACGCCGGAGCAGGTGCGGGAGGCGGCGCGCGCCTATCGCGTCTATTATGCCAAAGCACCGCAAAAGGATGGAAAAGCCGACGACTACCTGATGGATCACTCCAGCTTTATTTACCTGATGGGGCCGGACGGGACGTTCGTCGGGGTGTATCCCGGCGGCACCACCGCCGACAAGATCGTGCAGGATCTGTCGTCCCGCATCGCGGGCTGAATCAGGCGGACCGGGGGCGGACCGGCCCCGGACCGGGTGAAAAGCAGCGAAAAAACCCTGAAAAGCGGTCATACCACCGGGTTTTTTCGCATGCTGGAGCGGGACATCGCGCCGCACCGCGGCAGAATCCGCGAGTTTTCGGCCCTTTTCCTTATCTTTCAAAGACTTACACCACAGGTTTTGCGACTTGACAGGGTAACGCCCCGCCCGTATGGTCTCGCCGCTTTCGCATGGCTGCGAGCCAAGAGTGATTGAGAGGCGAAATGAACAACAAATCGCCCCCCGATCCCTTGGATGACCTCGAAGCCCGGTTGCGTAAGGCGCGTGAGGGACAACGCGGCTGGTCGGGCGGACCCGGTAGCAAATACCACCGTCCGCCGCAGGGTGCTCTCGCCACCGCCTGGCGCATCGGGACTGAACTGGTTGCGGCCATGATCGTCGGCGTCGGCGGCGGGCTTCTGCTCGATCGCTGGCTCGGCACCGCGCCCTGGGGACTGATCGTCATGTTCTTCCTGGGAGCCGCGGCGGGAGTCCTGAACGTCTACCGGGCCGTCACCGGCTTCGGCATCGCCGCCGGCTACCGCCGGCCCACTGGGGACGACAACGAGCGCCAAGACGGCGACGCACACTGAGCGAGGACGACCTTGGATCCGCTGCACCAGTTCCAAATCAACCCGTTGTTCCAGATCGTGCTCGGCGGCTACGACGTGTCCTTCACGAACTCGGCCTTCTTCATGGTCGTGGCCGTGGCGGCGATCTACGCCCTGCTGGTCATGGGCGTGGCGAACAAGTCGATGGTTCCGGGCCGCCTGCAGTCGCTGGCCGAGATGTTCTACGAGTTCGTCGCGAACCTGGTGCGCGACAACGCCGGCCACGACGCCCGCCCCTATTTCCCGTTCGTGTTCTCGATCTTCATGTTCGTGCTGATCGGCAACATGATCGGCATGATCCCGTACACCTTCACCTTCACCAGCCACATCATCGTGACGTTTGCGCTGGCGGCGACGGTGTTCGTGTTCGTGACCATCCTGGCCCTGATGAAGCACGGCCTGCACTTCTTCTCCTTCTTCATGCCGCATGGCGCTCCGATCGCGCTCGCCCCGATCCTCATCCCGATCGAGGTGATCTCCTACGTGATGCGCCCCGTCAGCCTCTCGATCCGACTTTTCGCCAACATGATGGCGGGTCACACGATGCTGAAGGTCTTTGCCGGCTTCACGGTCATGATGATCAGCGGCATGGGCGCGCTGGGCTTCGTCACCGGCCTCGTCCCGCTGGCGATCAACGTCGCCCTGACCGGCTTCGAGTTCCTGGTGGCTTTCCTGCAAGCCTACGTCTTCTCGATCCTGACCTGCCTTTACATCCGCGACGCCCTGGAACTGCACTAAGCAGCGCCTGACGATCGCCGGACCCTGAGTTCACCAACAGTTCCAACAAGTTCACCCTTACCTAGAGGAAGAGAGTACTATGGATCCTCAAGCCGCCAAGTTCATCGGTGCCGGTCTTGCCGTTATCGCCCTCGCCGGTGTCGGCCTGGGTATCGGCAACATCTTCTCGACGCTGATCGGCTCGATCGCCCGCAACCCGGCCGTCCAGCCGAAGGTCTTCCCGATCGGCATTCTGGGCTTCGCGCTGACGGAAGCCGTCGCGCTGTTCGCCCTGCTGATCGCCTTCCTGATCCTGTTCGCCTAAGGCCAGAGCGGCTTTTTAAAAAAACAGCTCTGACGCGGCGCCGGGCTTCCTGATCGGAGTTTCGGCGCCGCTCCTTTGCCTAGGGGGACCGATCATGCCGAACCTGTTGGCCAAAGGCCGGCTGGCCCGCTGGTCGGGAGTGGCGGGCGCTTCGCTCGCTACCCTCACCACGATGGCCGGCACCGTCCTGGCGGCCGCGGCGGAGCACGCTCCGGACGCGGCGCACGGCGGCGAGCACGCTTCCGGCGGCCTGCCGCAGCTCAATCCCGCCAATTTCCCGACCCAGATCTTCTGGCTGGCTCTGACCTTCGGCGTTCTCTACTACCTCATGTCCAAGAAGGCGCTCCCGCGCGTGGCTGAGGTTCTGGAAGCGCGGCAGGAGCGCATCTCGCGCGATCTCGCCAAGGCCGCCCAGCTGAAGGAAGAGGCCGAGGCCATCCTGGCCCAGGTCGAGAAGTCCCTCGCCGGCGCCCGCAGCCAGGCCCAAGGCGTCATCGCCGAGGCCAGCGCCGAGATCGAGGCGAACAACCAGGCCCGTCAGGCCCAGTTGAACGCCGACATCTCCGAACGCCTGCGCAATGCCGAAGCCTCCATCGCCGCGGCGAAGGAACAGGCTCTGGCCAACATCCGCGCCGAGTCGACCGGCATCGTCCAGGACATCACCGGCCGTCTGGCCGGCGTCGAGGTCGATCAGGCCCAGGCGGATGCCGCCGTCGCGGCCGTGCTTGAGGAGCGCCGGGGATGAACGCACCTGAATTTTGGGTCTTCGTCGCCTTCGTCATCTTCGTGGCCCTGGTCTGGAAGAAGGCGTCGGCCGCCATCGGCACCATGCTCGATGGCCGTGCCGAACGCATCCGCTCCGAACTGGACGAGGCCGAGCGTCTCCACAAGGACGCACAGGCCCTGCTGAACGGCTACCAGAGCCGTCTGGCCGACGCCCAGAAGGAAGCGGAGGCCGTTCTGGCCCACGCCCGCGAGGAAGCCGCCCGCCTGCGCAGCCAGGCCGGCAGCGACCTGGAGGCGTCGCTGAAGCGTCGCGAGGCCCAGGCCATGGACCGCATCGCCCAGGCGGAAGCCGCGGCGCTGGCCGAGGTCCGCAACCTGACGGTCGACATCGCCATCGGCGCCAGCAAGCGCGTCCTGTCTGGCGGCCTGCCCGCCGCCCAGGCCAACAAGCTGATCGAGCAGTCGATCGGCGAGTTGCCGAAGCATCTGCACTGATCGGTCCCCCGATCGGTCAGCCGGGTTCCGCGGCAGCGATTGTTGCAGCGTGGACAACGGACTTTAGAAAAACCCCGGCCTATGCGCCGGGGTTTTTCTTTGCTCGAATGGAACGGTCGCCACTCCTCCTCTGCCCTCCCCTATCGCTCGGCCGGAGTTCCGTTCACCGATGTCCGATATCAACCCGCTCCCTGCCCCGCTCCCTTCCGTGTTCGTCTCCCACGGCGCCCCCACACTGATCCTGGAGACCAGCGCCGGACGCGACTTCCTGGCCGGGCTGGGCCGCAGGCTTGGGCGGCCGAGCGCGATCCTCGCGGTCTCGGCCCATTGGACCACGCGGATGCCGGCCGTCAGCGGGGCGACGGCGCCGGAGACCATCCACGACTTCTACGGCTTCCCCGATGCGCTCTATCGCATGCGCTACCCGGCACCGGGCGCACCGGCGCTTGCCGGGCGGGTGGCGGATCTGACCGGAGCCGTCGTCGACCCGTCGCAGGGTCTGGACCATGGCGCCTGGGTGCCGCTGATGCTGATGTATCCCGAGGCCGATATCCCGGTGGCGCAGTTGTCGGTGATGCCCGGCCGCAGCGCCGCCGACCACATCGCTGTCGGCCGGGCGCTCGAACCCCTGCGGCGGGATGGCGTGCTGATCCTCGCCAGCGGCGGCGCGGTGCACAACCTGCGGGAGTTCCGCTTCGGCGGCACCAGCGCCGCCCCCTGGGCGACGGGCTTCGCCGGCTGGCTGGACAACACGCTGGAGGCCGGCGATGCCGATGCGCTCGGCAATTGGCTCGACGCCAGTCCGGACGCCCGCCGCGCCCACCCGACGGACGAGCATTTCCTGCCGCTGCCGGTGGCTCTCGGCGCCGCCGGTCCTCGGCCGAGGACCGAGCGGCTGCATGCCGGCTTCGAACATGGCAGCCTGGGCATGCACGCCTACGCGTTCTCCTCCTCCGACACCGAGACTGCCGCCGCCTGATCTTTGGCGGTACTCCGTCGCACACTTGTCTGTTTGCCTGAGGGGATAGCCAAGCTACAATCCGCGCCGCGCGGCGACCGGCCGCTCATTGGTTGTGGTCGGTCGGACGCGGGAATCGTCAGGCACAGCGCGAGCGGGAGTCGGTGTGAAGCGGAACGGCATTCTGTCCCGGAGCGGCCGCCGGACCCGATTCCGCGACATGACCGTGTCGGCGCGGGTGGGCGCGGGCTTCGGCATCGCGCTTGGGCTGGTGGTCCTGCTAGCCCTGGTTGGGCTTGGCTGGTTTTACGCGGTGTCGCGCGACATCGGCGCCTTCTCCGGCCGCGCCGACCTGTCCCAGGTGGCGGCCGACGCAGACGTCAGCCTGCGCGACCTGGAAGTCGCGGTGCGCGACCATCTTACCTACGGTGACGACCAGAGCCTCATCGACGCCTCCTGGCGGCACGACACGCTGCGCGAGCGGCTCGATGCGCTGGCGAAGGGCGTGGTGGAGACGGCGGACCGGCAGGGCATCGACAAGGCCCGCGCCGCGTTGGAAGACTATTGGGCGGCGGTGCAGAAGATGATCGCCCTGCGCGGCGACCGCAACGGCCAGATGACCGGCGTGCTGGAGCCTCTGGTCGCCGAGACCCGCCAGAAGCTGAACCAGCTCAAGAATGCCGGCGGAGTCGATTCGACCGCACTCGCCAGCGACGCCGCCATCGCCACCCTGCTGATGCAGGAACATCTGACCCGCTATATCGACCGCCGCGATCCGCAGGATGCCGAGGCGATGCGCGCCCAACTGGCCGTCGCCCGCGACCGGCTGGCGGAGATGAACCGCTACCTGTGGGTGCCCGGCACCAAGCAGGCCATCGACGAGGTGACCGCCCTGCTGGCGAAGGCGGGCGGCGTGCTGACGGCGATCGAATCCTCGGTGGTCGAAGAAGACAATCTGCGCGCCGAGGCGATGGCGGCCAACGCGGCCGGCATCGCCGCCAATCTGGGCGAAATCCGCCGCCGGTCGGAGGCCGGGATCCAGGCCTTGCGCGGAACGCTGGGCAACGGCCTGTCCGGCTACACCAACGTGGCGCTGTGGATCGGCGGCCTGATCCTGCTGGCCGGGCTCATCGCGCTTTGGCTGGTCCAGCGCAGCGTCGCGGTTCCGGTGAGGACGATGGCGAACGCGGTGACGGCGCTTGCCGCCGGCCGCACCGACGTCACCCTGCCGGCGCTGACCGGCCAGGACGAGATCGCCGCCATGGCCCGCGCGGTGGAAGCGCTGCGCGGCACCGCCGAGGATACCGATCGCGAGCGCCGCGAGGCGGAGATCGAGCACACCCGCCTGCTGCGCGAGAAGGCGATGGCCGAAGCCGCCAGCCAGGCCAAGAGCGACTTCCTGGTCAATATGGGCCACGAACTGCACGGGCCGCTGACCGAGATCGTCAATGCCAGCCAGACGCTGATGACCGACCTGCACCGGCTGGGCGTCGACGAGCTGGCGACCGACGTCGAGCATATCCAGTGGACCGGGGAGCAGCTGACGACCCTGGTCGACGCCATCCTCGATTACGCCAAGGTCGAGGCCGGGGCGATGGATGTCTGTCTGCAGGATTTCGACATCAACCGGCTGCTGACCGAGGCGCGCGAACGGTCGATGCCGGCTGCCGACCTCTACGGAAATGCGCTGGACCTGTCGGCGCCGGGCGGGCTCGGCCAGATGCATTCCGACTTCACCAAAGTTCGGCAGACCCTGCTGAACCTGCTGGACAATGCCTGCAAGTTCACCCAGGACGGGACGGTGACCCTGTCGGCGGAAAAGGTGGAGCGCGACGGCGCCCGCTGGTACCGCTTCACCGTCGCCGACACCGGCCGTGGCTTCCCCACCGCCCAGACCGGCCGGCTGTTCCAGCCCTTCGTCCAGGGCGCCGGCAACGGTGCGGTGGCGACCCGTGGCCAGGGCAAACCGCGCGGCGCCGGGCTGGGTCTGACGCTGGTCGGGCACTACACCGCCATGCTGGGCGGCGACATTGAGGTGGCGAGCGAGCCCGGCCAGGGCACACGCATCACCATCGCCCTGCCCGCCGTCTATGAGCCGCCGGCGGAAGAGCGTCCGCTGCAGGTGGAGGCGGTCGGCAACGCCAAGCCGCTGCTGCGCGTCGCTTCCTTGAAGCCGGCCGGGCATCTTGCCAGCAGCACGTCGATGACTCAGATCGGACCGTAATCGTAGCCGCGGGTCAGTAGCGGGGGCGTGCGGTGTCTTCCGGCGCGTCGCCGTCGTCGATCGGCTGGCCGTATTTCATCCGCCGCATCTTGTCCGCCACCCGCGCGATCTCGTCGGCCGGCAGGATCACAGGTTCGCCGAACTGCTGGGCAAAGAGATACTGGCGGGCCAGCGTCTCCACCTCGACCGCCAGCGACAGGGCAGACTGCACAGTGGTGCCCAGCACAATCATGCCGTGATTGGCCAGCAGACAGGCCAGCCGCCCCTCCAGCGCCACCAGGGCGTGGTCGGACAGATCCTGCGTGCCGAAGGTGGCGTAGGGGGCGCAGCGGATCGAATCGCCGCCGGCCAACGCCACCATGTAATGGAAGGACGGGATGCCGCGGCCATGCACCGCCAGCGCGGTGGCGAAGGTCGGGTGAGCGTGGAGGACGACCGTCACGTCCGGCCGCGCCCGCAGGATGTCGCGGTGGATGCGCCATTCCGACGACGGACGACGGTTACCCAGATAGGTGCCGTCGAAGCCCATCTCGACGATGTCGGCTGGAGTCACGGCGTCATAGGCCATGCTGGTCGGCGTGACCAGGAAGCCGCCATCGACCCGGTGCGACAGGTTCCCCGACATGCCCTGATTGACGCCCAGCCGGTTCATGGCGAGGCAGCCGTCGATCACGGCTTGGCGTTCGGCAAGGTGGCTGGTCATGGCAGGCGCATCCGGGATGGTGGGAGCGCCAAGGGGGCCATGGAGTGCGGAAAGGGTCAAGGGGGACGACGAGCGCGTCCCCCCAAAGTGCCCTACTCCGCCGGCGTCCCGTGGTGGCCGTGGCGCACCTTCTCGCCGGTGACCTCCTCGACCCACAGCGAATGGTGCTCGCGCGCCCATTGCAGTTCGACCTGACCGTCTCCCATGGCGTCGAAGGCGCCTTCCATCCCGATGGAGCCGATGTAGATGTGCGCCAGGATGATGGCGATCATGATGACGGCAATGGCGGCGTGGGCCAGCTGGTAGAGCTGCAGTTCCTCCAGCGTGGCGAAGCTGAAGGGGAAGACCAGTTGCACGCCGGTGAAGCCGAGCGCAGCACCGCCGACGACGGTGGACCAGAAGATGACCTTCTGGCCGCCGTTGAACTTGTGTGCCGGCGGGTGGACGCCCTTGGAAAACAGGCCGCCCGCCTTCAGGAACCAGGTCAGGTCATGGCGTGACGGAATGTTGTGCCCGACCCACATGACGAAGATCAGCGCCACGCCCAGGATGAAGGCGAAGCCGAGGAAATTGTGCGCCAGCTTGCCGTAATGGGTCAGGGCGGCGAAAGGCTCGGGCCCGATCAGCGGCAGCAGCGTGAACCGGCCGTAGAGAACATTCAGGCCGGAGATGGCGAGCACAACAAAGCTGCCGGCGGTCATCCAATGCACACCACGCTCGAAGGCGTTGAAGCGCTGGATGGTGCGGCCGGTCTTCTCACCGTCGATGCGGATGCGCCCGCGAACCAGGAAGAACAGCGCGAGCAGGGCCAGGATGCCGCCCAGCACCCAGGAGCCATACTGGCTGAGCGGTCCGTTGCGCACGGCACGCCACGCCTCGCCTTCCGACTGGATCAAGACGCCGGCCTGCTTGTTGGGGATCGAGACGGTGCCCTGTTCCCCCAGCCGGATGCCGTGCCACGTGTCGCCCAAGCTCTGGCCCGGGATCTGTGTCGGCACCTGCGGACCGTCGCGGTCGACCTGCTGCTCCGCCACCGGCCCGCCGACGCGGACGCTGGACTGGGCGGCAGCCGGCAGCGCAAAGCCACCGCCCAGGCCGCCGGCAAAACCGATCCCGAGCAGCAGAGCGGCAAGAGCCGACTTCATGCGATGACCTTCCATCGGACGCTCCCTATCGCACAGCCTGATAGGCGGTGCGCTGTTGCAGCGCCCGCACCTGCTCGGCGCTCAGCGGCGTGTCGGCCGCGCCCTGATAGACACCCTTGTCGAGATGGACCGGGCGCGGCGCCCCGTCCTCCTGGCAACCGGCCAGCAGGATCGCGGCGCCGAACGCCAGCAGGACGAGGCGCGTCACCGTCACAGCCCCTGCTTCTGCACAGGCGGGCCGCCGGCCGGACCGCCGGTGCCCTGGAACAGCGATCCGCCGGGCTGGCCGCGCTCCTGACCCGATTTGGTCTGGTAGGCGGTGCCCCAGCCCCAGGCGCCGGAGCCGAAACCGCGGGCGGCCACGCGCTGGCGGTAGATGTCCGACACCGTGTCGGCGTCGCCGGCCAGCAGCGCCTTGGTCGAGCACATCTCGGCGCAGAGCGGCAGCTTGCCTTCGGCCAGACGGTTGCGGCCGTACTTCTTGAACTCCGCCTCCGAATTGTCGGCCTCCGGACCGCCGGAGCAGAAGGTGCACTTGTCCATCTTGCCGCGGGTGCCGAAGTTGCCGGCCTGCGGATATTGCGGCGCACCGAACGGGCAGGCGTAGAAGCAATAGCCGCAGCCGATGCACAGGTCCTTGTTGTGCAGGACCACGCCCTCGGCGGTCTGGTAGAAGCAGTCGACCGGGCAGACCGCCTTGCAGGGCGCGTCGGAGCAATGCATGCAGGCGACCGAGATCGTCCGCTCCCCCGGCCGGCCGTCGTTGATGGTCACGACGCGGCGGCGGTTGATGCCCCAGGGCACCTCATTCTCGTTCTTGCAGGCGGTGACGCAGGCGTTGCACTCGATGCAGCGCTCGGCGTCGCACAGGAATTTCATCCGGGCCATGGTTCAAACTCCCGCGCGTCAGGCCGCCTGGATGCGGCAAAGGGTGGTCTTGGTTTCCTGCATCTGGGTCACCGAGTCATAGCCGTAGGTGGTCGCCGTGTTGGCGGCCTCGCCCAGCACGATCGGGTCCGCCCCGGCCGGGTATTTGGAGCGCAGATCCTGCCCCTGATACACGCCGCCGAAATGGAAGGGCATGAAGGCGACGCCGCGGCCGACCCGCTCGGTCACCATGGCCTTGACCTTCACCTTGCCCTTCTCGGGACCCTCGACCCAGACCAGCTGGCCGTCCTTGACGCCGGCATTGTTGGCGTCGAACGGGTTGATCTCGACGAACATGTCCTGCTGCAGCTCGGCCAGCCAGGGGTTGGAGCGCGTCTCGTCGCCGCCGCCCTCATATTCGACCAGACGGCCGGAGGTGAGGATGATCGGGTATTCCTTCGACACGTCGCGGTCCTGGATGGACTTGTAGAGCGTCGGCACGCGCCAGGACTTGGTGTCCTTGTAGGTCGGATAGCTGGCGACCAGATCGCGACGCGGGGTGTAGAGCGGCTCGCGGTGGATCGGAACCGGGTCCGGGAAATTCCAGGCGACGCAGCGCGCCTTGGCATTGCCCGGCGGGTTCAGGCCGTGCTTGATCGCCACGCGCTGGATGCCGCCGGACAGGTCGGTGGTCCAGGACACGGCACCGATCTTCTCGCCACCGATCTTCTGGATGACCGCCAGTTCCTCCGCCGTCAGGTCCTTGTCGAAGCCCAGCTTCTGGAGCATCGCCATGGTGACTTCCGGATAGCCGTCCTTGATCTCCGACCCTTCCGGATAGGAGCCCTCGGCCAGCAGCGTCACGCCGTTGCGCTCGACGCCGAAACGGGCGCGGAAGGCGCCGCCGCCCTCGGCCACCGGCAGCGAGGTGTCGTAGAGGTTGGCGGAACCGGGATGCTTGATCTCCGGCGTGCCCCAGCAGGGCCAGGGCAGACCGAAGTAATCGCCGTCGCACGGGCCGCCGACGGCGCGCAGTGTCGTCTTGTCGAAGGTGCCCTGGTGCTGCATGTGCAGCTTCAGCCGCTCCGGCGACTGGCCGGTGTAGCCCACCGACCACATGCCGCGGTTCCACTCGCGGGTGATGTCCTCGACCAGCGGCTCGTTGCCGTTGACCTTGATGTTCTTCACCAGTTCCGCCGCGAAGCCGAACTTCTTGGCGAAGAGATACATGATCTCGTGGTCGGTCTTCGATTCGAACAGCGGCTCGACGATCTTGTCGCGCCACTGGACCGAACGGTTGGACGCGGTGGCGGAACCGGAGGTCTCGAACTGGGTCGCGGCCGGCAGCAGGTAGAAGTCGTTCTTGCGGTCGGGCAGAACCGCCGTCATCGTCGGATAGGGATCGACGACGACCAGCAGTTCCAGCTTCTCCATCGCCTTCTTCATGTCGGGCAGACGGACTTGGCTGTTCGGCGCGTGGCCCCAGAAGACCATGCCCTTGACCGGGTTCGGCTGGTCCAGGTTTTCCTTGGCTTCCAGCACGCCGTCGAACCAGCGCGACACCGGAATGCCGGTGCTCTCCATCAGCGCCTTGGAGCCGAAACGCTTCAGGACGTCGTCATAGGGGAGATCCCAGACGCGCGCCCAATGGCGCCATGCGCCCTCGGCCAGCCCGTAATAACCGGGCAGACTGTCGGAGGTGACGCCGAAGTCGGTGGCGCCCTGGACGTTGTCGTGGCCGCGGAAGATGTTGGTGCCGCCGCCCGCCACGCCGACATTGCCGAGCGCCAGCTGCAGCACGCAATAGGCGCGGGTGTTGTTGTTGCCGATGTGATGCTGGGTGCCGCCCATGCACCAGACCAGCGTGCCCGGACGGTTGGAGGCCAGCGTGCGGGCGACGCGCTGCAGCTGCGAGCCCGGAACGCCGGTGACGCGCTCCACCTCTTCCGGCGTCCATTTGGCGACCTCGGCGCGGATGTCGTCGAAGCCGTAGACGCGCTTGGCGATGTAGTCCTTGTCTTCCCAGCCGTTCTGCAGAACATGCCAGAGGATGCCCCAGATCAGCGCCACGTCGGTGCCGGGACGGAAGCGGATATATTCGTTGGCGTGGGCGGCGGTGCGGGTGAAGCGCGGATCGGCGACGATCAGCGGCGCGTTGTTCTGCTCCTTAGCCTTCAGCACATGCATCATGGCGACGGGGTGCGCCTCGGCTGCGTTGGAGCCGATGAAGAACAGCGCGCGCGACTTCTGGATGTCGTTGTAGCTGTTCGTCATGGCGCCATAGCCCCAGACGTTCGCCACGCCGGCCACCGTGGTGGAGTGGCAGATGCGCGCCTGATGGTCGACGTTGTTGGTGCCCCACAGCGCCGCGAACTTGCGGAACAGATAGGCCTGCTCGTTGCTGTGCTTGGCAGAGCCGAGCCAGAACACCGAATCCGGGCCGGACTGCTCGCGGATCGACAGCAGCTTGGAGCCGACCTCCTCGATCGCCTGGTCCCAGCTGATGCGGGTCCACTTGCCGTCGACCATCTTCATCGGATAGCGCAGGCGGCGCTCGCCATGAGCGTGCTCGCGCACCGACGCGCCCTTGGCGCAGTGGGAACCGAGGTTGATCGGGCTGTCGAAGCCGGGCTCCTGGCCGATCCAGACGCCGTTCTGCACCTCGGCGACCACGGTGCAGCCGACCGAGCAATGGGTGCAGACCGTTTTGATCTGCTTCACCGGCGCCCCGGCGACGGTGGCGGCCGTGGCGGCGTCGGCCTTCTTCACCATTCCGAAGGGCATGGCCGAGGCCAGCGCGGCGCCGCCGGCGGCGATGCCGGAGGTGCGCAGGAAGGCGCGGCGGTCGACAGTGACGCCGGTGGCGGTCGCCAGCGTCTGGGTCAAGCTGCGGGCGAGATGGCGGCCGCCGGAGGTGGCCGAGCTTTTCTTGATGAGCATCGGGGCTTTCCTCTTAGAAGCGGCTGACTTCGTAGACCTTCCGGACATGGTCGGTCTCGCGGTAGCCCGTGGAGGTCGTCTCGGCCGGGGCGGCCTCGGCCGTTCCGCTCGTGGCGGTCACGCCGGCCGCGACGGCACCCAGCGCGCCGACGCCAAGACCGGCGACGCGGAACAGGTCGCGCCGGGCGAGACCCTTTTCCGTGCCCTGACTGTCCGTGTTCTGCTTTGCTGCTTCATCAGTGGCTTTGACCGCGTTCCGCGTCATGGCTTCGCTCCTCACCTTTACGCCGCAAGGTCGAAGGCGCGCGCCTCGACCGCCAGAAAACTCCGTCCGACCGCACCGACCGCCCGATAGAAGCGGGCCGACGGCGAGGTCTCCAAATCCGCGAAGAACCGCCCAGCCCAGGAGCCGATGTGGCGGTCGAAGAAGGCCCGCTGCTCATCGAGCCCGACGGCCCCGCCATCCTCCGGCGCGAAGGCGCCGGCGATCAGGCCGGCCATCATCTCGCACAGGGCGGCGATGTGGTCCTCCGGCTCCGTCACGCCGTCGGCGCGGGCGATGCCCAGCCGCGCCATATCGGCGCGCAGCTCAGCCAGCGGCTTCTCGTTCAGGAATCCGGTCAGGTAGAAGGACCCGTAGGGGGTGCGCTCGCTGCCGCCGACGCCGATGAAGAGGGTGGTGAACTCCTCCTCCACCGCCGCGGGATCGCTGTCGCGCGCCGCGCCGACCAGCTGGTCGAGAGCCGCGCCGAAGTCGCCGCCCTCCCCTGCCAGCTCACCGAGCACGGTCAGGAAGGCCGCGTCGGGCGCGCGGGCGAGCAGGCGCGCCAGCAGGGCATAGACCTGCGCACGCAGCAGCTCCTCCTCCGCGACGGCGGGGGGAACGGTGTGATCGACGGCCCTGGACACGCGCCGCAAACTCCTCTCGGACACAAGACGGATGCGTCGGCGTTCACGGTCCCACCGCGCGCCGTATTTGGACCCAAGGCCCTGCACCCCTTTTGATGCACCTGCGAAAAGCCGTTGCCTTACAGTGGCTTAGCATTCTTCAGATGGATAATAGAAGGACTGAACCTGTCCATTTGTCAACTAAGGACGCGCCCGGAAGAGAGAACAAATGAAACTTTATCATCGCGCTATGTTCGCGCTATCAGAGCGCCCCTTTGTTTTGAAGGCGGCCAATTCAGCGCGACAATCCGTCGCAATTTGAAAGTCGTATTGCGAGGAGGAAAGGTCCCTCTCCCGCCCCGGGAGAGGGAAGGGACCCGCCGCAAAGCGGTGGGAAGGGTGAGGGGTGGCGCAAGGATCAGGCAGGTTCAGGACTCTTGGACTGCCCCTCACCCTCCCCGCTT
>NZ_LGQU01000029.1:0-51113 GCF_003115935.1 Azospirillum sp. TSH20 | reverse complement strand
GCAGGGTGTCGGCGAAGGCATTCCACTGCGGCGCCTGGGCGTCGGTGATCCCAAGTTCCGCCTTCAGGAAGGCGATGCGGCCCTCGACATGCTCGAACGGCAGGCCCATGGCGCTAATGCCACCCTGCTGGCCCATCATCATCTGGCGCATCATGGGCATCATCTGCTCCATCATGCCTGACCCCATCATGTTGGATTGGCCGCTCTGCTGACCCATCATGCCGCCCATCATCGGGCGCATCTGGTCCATGTTCATCATCATGCCGGGCATCGCGGGCTGGCCGCCCTGGGACGGCTGGGCAGGCGTCGGGGCAGGAGCGGGCTGGGCCTGGGTGGTCGTGGCGCCGGCTGGGTGGTGGGCCTGGTGATCCTGGCCCTGGTCGGGAGTGGCGGCGGTCTGGGCCTGGGCAGCCGACATCATGGCGACGAGCGCAAAGGCCGGAAGCATCTTGCGGGTGAAAGACGACATGGCGTCCTCCTGATCATATGGTTCGAGCCGTCCCGGTCGGACTCCACGCGGGAGCGCCGGGATGAAAAGGGCCGAGCGCACGAGGACTGGAACCGGCACCCGTTGCCGAGCCGAAGCTCAGGTCGGACGCGGACAGACTCGTGGCGTCAGAGGATCAGAGAGGGTGGACGCAGTGCGGGGTCGCTGTCGACGCCTTCGGGCGTGGCCAGGGCCGGCAGATGGTCCGCCCGGTCAATGGCCGGAATGAAGGCTGCGACGGCATCGACGGGGAGGGCGCAGTGCATGGTCGCGCATTGGATGACGCTACAGCAGGCATCGTCACCGCGCACACCCAGGTGCTTGCAGAGATCCTGCTTGTGCTCATGGTCTGCCACCGCGGCGACACCATCGTCCTGCGTGTCGACCAGGGCATCCTCATGAGGCGCCGGGGAGTGCTGGTGAGGCGGCAGACCGGCGTGGCTCGGCACGGCGTAGACGAGCAGCGTGGCCAGCATCAGCAGGCTCACCACCGCTCTCCTCATCGTCGACCAATCCCCACGCCACATGGTGATTGCCTTCCTTGCCCGAGGCCGGACGGCACCTGCGCGCCCACCGGCCCCTCCCGCAACCGTAAGACCATTCCCTGGTCCCTGCAACGGCACGTTCGTCCCGATGACCGGCCGCGTCAGGCGAACATCGACCCTCCAGCGGTGGGAGGGTCAATATCAAAAGCGTTCGATGGCAATGCCGGTCGATCGGCGGCGTCGGTTGACGGACATCAATGGCCGCCCCCCACAGGGGGGACTATGGTTGTGTCGGCCCGGACGGATCCGGGTCGTTCAAAGCAATGGTCGGCATGAAGCGGTTGGGCCACATCCTCGCCATTCTGGCGTTCGCCTTCGCGCTCCTGATGGGCGCGGCGGGCGGAGCCGTGGCGAATGTGGAGATGCCCGCCGGTTCGACGGGCCATTATGGCTCTCATCACACCCCGCCCCCTTCGGCGCCATCACAGAGCCACCACAAGGCCGCCCTCGCCATCGCGGCGACCTGTTGCCCGGCGGCCGAGGCTCCGGTTCGGCACAGCATCGCCATCCCGGTGACCATGGTCGAAGCGTCCTGGCACCCGCGGGCCGGCTTCGTCCCGAACGCCCGGGACATCACACCGGACACGCCCCCTCCGAAGACCAGCCTCTGATCGGCCGCGCGCCCTGACGCCTGCGTCGGACGCCCGGCCATGCGCCGCCTGACCGGCGGCGTGCGCGAGCGATTCCGACCACGCGATCAGAGGACTCTCATCATGTCCGAGAGGCATTTCACGACCCGCCGCGGCTTCATCGCCGCGCTGGGCTTCGGCGCCGTCTCCCTGTACGGCGCTTGGGCAGCCTATGGCGCCGCCCCGCTTCCCTTCGGCGGACACACCGGACACAAGGACGCCGCTCCGGAAGCCGCCGCACACGGCCATGGCGGCCACGGCGCGGCCGAGGGCATGGCGCCCGAGGAGTTCCGCTTCGAGCACGACTTCTTCGTCCAGAAGTACGCGCAGAAGGACGGCAGCGTGAATCCGCACGCCGATGCGGACGCCCATAGCGGCCATGGTCATGCCGATGCCGGCCATGACCACGGTGTGGAGATGGTGTCTGCCGAGCCGGTCGATGTCTACCTGATGGCGCAGAAATTCGCCTACAGCCCGGATATCCTCCGCCTCAAGGCCGGCCAAGCCTACCGGTTCCGCATGATGGCGGACGACATCACGCATGGTGCGTCGATCCAGCTGGGATCCGCCAGCCGCATCATCCGCCTGCGGCCGAACGTCGTCACCGAGCAGACGATCACCTTCACCAAGCCGGGCGAGTACCTCGTCTACTGCACCGTCTATTGCGGCCAGGCGCATGACGCCATGCACGGCCGCATCGTCGTCGGCTGACCCGGGGAGGACTCACAGCATGGATACCCTCTCGGCCTCCTTCGCCCCGGCCGGCGCGACCTCACCTCTCGCGGCCTCGCGCCTCACGGTTCGGGTTGCCTCCCTGCCGTCGGCCGACAAGGCCCTTCTCATGCTGCTGTTCGGCGCCGCCCTACTGGCGCTTGTGCTGGGGTTGGTTGGCGGCTTCGTGACTGCGCTCGCCCGCGCCGGGGCGCTCACCGTCTTTCCGGACGACGCCTACCGCATCCTGACCCTGCACGGCGTGTCCGTGTTCTTCTATTGGCTCTACCTGATCCAGGCAGCCCTGTTGCTGGTGCTGGCGGCGGCTGAGAGCGGCCGAGGCCTCGCCCTGCGCCCATTGGCATGGCTCGGTGCCGCCCTGATGCTGGCGGGCTTCGGTGTCAGCGAGTGGATCTCCGCCACCGGCACGCCGCTGCTCTACGACGGCAGCCCCGAACTGGCCGCGGACGACCCGCGCTCCGTCGGGGTCTTCGCGCTCGGCTACCTGCTGCTTTCGGCAGGGCTGGCGGCGTCCGCCATCAGCGGCATCGCGACCGTGCTCCAGCCCCGGCTGCGTGGCGAGGCCAGCGAGTTCACCTCCATCGGCTTCGCCCTGTTCGCCTGGGCGGGGTTCCTGGTGGTCAGCGCGATCGCCGCGACCAACGCCTTCCTGCCCGGCCTGCTGTGGGCGCTCGGCACGGGACCGTTCCCGGCCGATCACGGCACCGAGTGGCACATCCTGTTCCACAACCTGCATTACCTGCCGCTGATGGCGACCGTGCTGGTGTGGTACGTGCTGAGCGAACACCTGACCGGGGTGACGTCGATCCATGGCGCGCGCCTGTCGAAGATCGTCTTCGCCGCCTATCTGGTCTTCGTGCCGCCGACCAGCCTCTACCACATGTTCCTGGAGCCGACCCTGTCGGAGAGCGTCCGGGTCGTCGGCTCGCTGCTGTCGTTGTTCGTGTCGGTGCCGACGCTGGCGGCCTTCGCCATCATCGTCTCCTCGCTGGAAGCCAGCGCCCGGGCGCGCGGCGCCACCGGCTTCTTCGGCTGGATGCGGGGGCTGCCCTGGCGCAACCCGGTGATGGCGAACATGGGCTGGGCGGTGGTGAACATGATGCTGGGCATCACCTTCGCCTTCGTCCTGATCCAGGAGAAGCTGGCGCCGATGCTGTCGGACACCTTCTTCGTGCCCGGCTATTTCCATTTCTTCGCGGTTGGCGTGCTGACCCAGACCTTCCTGGCCGCGCTGATGGTGATCCTGCCGGCACTCGGCGGAGGCAGCCTGTGGCGCCCGGACCTGCTGCGGCGCATGCCGGCCGTCGTGACGCTCGGCCTGCTGATCTTCGGCGCGGCCGGCATCACCGCCGGGTTCATGGGGGTGCCGCGCCGGGTCTTCGACGTCGGCTACGGCGGCATGGCCCCGGCCGCTTGGCCGGTGCTGATGGCCCTGGTCGGCATCGGCGCCACGATCTTCGCCCTCGCCATCTCGGTCAGCGTCTACGGCGTCGTCCGCACGCTGCTGTCGCTGCGCCCGTCGATCGAGCCGGCGCCGGTGGTCGACTGGCGGACCGGATCGCGCGGCGTCGGCACAGCCCCGGCCTGGACCGGGCCGCTGTCGGTCGCGGCCCTGGTCGCCGCCATGTACGTCTTCACCATCGTCGCGTTCCAGCTGATCCAGTCGCTGCCGATCATCGTCATCGGCGGCGGGCACGGCCACTGAGCGACGGCCACTGAGCGCAGGAGACCCGTCATGAAACTGAACGAAGAGCTTTGGCTCGTTGTCGTCATCGCCGCCGTATGGGCGGTGCTCGCCGCCGTCTACGCCCTGGTCCCCAGTCTTGGGATGCCCGGTTACGTCCGGGTCTGGGGCGGCGGCGCGGTGCTGTTCCTGGGGCTCGCCGGAGTGCTGGTCGCCGTCAGCCGGAAGGCGCCCAGGGGCTGAACCGCTGCACGACGGTGCCACAAAAGGAGGCGCCATGGGGGCATGAGCATCGCTCCGCCCCCCATGGCACCCTGTATCACTTCTTGATGCCGAGGATGGTTTCAGCCTGGGCGAGCGTCGCCTCCGACTCGGCATGCTTGCCCTGCTTATGGAACGTCTCGCCATCGGCGCGGAGCTTCTTCACCTGCGTCATCTGGTCAGCGCTCAGCTTCGGGTTGGCCGCCAGGGCCTGGTCGATGGCGGCCATGTGTTTGGGACAGCTGTTGGCGAGCGCCGGACCGGTCAGGGCGACGGCGAAGACGGCTGCCAAAGCGACGTTCCTGAGCATGGTGTTCCTCCCGTTTCGCGGTCCGCGGAAATGCGGGCCGCCTGATCGACGCCTGAACGGCGCCCCGTATTCCAACACGGGCGGCCCCGGTTGGCGACTGGGCAACGGTACGGCGGCGCTCGGTCCGTCACCGATCCTTTCGGGCGGCTTCCTCGATCGTTCCTGAACCGGCGGAGAGCGTCACCACCCCATTCTCACGGACCAGCCGCCCCGTGCGCTCCAAGACGGCCAGGGCCCGATAGATGGCCTCGTGCGTCAGTCCGATCTCTGCGGCGATCTCCGTCCAAGGCCGGTCGAGCCGCAGCATCGGCGGGTCGCCCGACACCTGGAGCCGAAGCCACGCCACGACCCTCTCCGGCGCCGACCGGATGTTCCGCAGTTCCAGCCGGCTGCGCAGGTCGCGGACATGGGACGCAAGCCCACGGGCCAGCGCAAGCGCGGCCTGTGGGTTGTCCTCCAGGGCGGCGAGCAGGTCCGGCTTCGGGATCACCGTGACCTCGGATGGCGTCTCGGCGACGCCATCGCAGTGGTAGGCCTCCGCCCACAGGGCGGCCTCGGCAAAACTCTCACCGGTGCGGGCAACGTGCAGCGTCACCGACGAACCGTCTTCGAGGTGCCGCACGAGGCGCACCCGGCCCCGGCCGACATGAAACACCGCCACGGTCGGATCGCCCTGCCGGAACAACACCTCGCCCAGCTTCAGGCATCGGCGATGGAGCCGTTGCGGTTCGACGAGTCCGACCCATGCGCTTGCCCCCAGCTTTCCCAAAACCGCCTCACCCGGAATTCTCCGCCATATGATTGCAATCATATGGCGTCGCAGGGAGTCCGGCTACCGTCCGAGGAAGTCACCCACCAGGAGGATCCCATGCCGATCCGCACCGCCGCCACCCTCGCCCTCGTCACCGCCGTTGGACTTGGCATCGGATTTGGGAGCGCCACGGCTCAGACCGCGATGCCGATGGACCACGCCGCCCATCATGGCACCCAGCATGCCGGCACCGCCATGCCGCCATCCGGCCCGGTCCCGACCATGCCCGGCCAGGATGCCTTCGGCACCATTCAGGAGATCGTCCGCATCCTGGAGGCCGACCCGGCCACCGACTGGTCCCGGGTGGACATCGAGGCGCTGCGCCGGCACCTCGTCGACATGAACGAAGTCACGCTCAACGCGACGGCCGTTGCGACCCCGGTGGACGGCGGAGCCATCTATGCCGTCACCGGCGACGGGCGGACCCTGGAAGCGATCCGCCGCATGGTGCCGGCGCACGCTCACGAGATCGATGGCACGAACGGCTGGACCGTCAAGGCCGAGCCTTTGCCGAACGGCGTCTCGCTGACCGTCACCGCCGCCGACCCGAAGCAGACGGCCCATATCCGGGGACTTGGGTTCATCGGCATCATGGCCCAGGGAGGCCACCACCAGATGCACCACCTCGCCATGGCGAGAGGGGAGTTCAGTCATTGACGGCAGAATCACGCCCCGTTCAGACCAGCGTTCGGGCAGGAGGGCGGCGGCATCGGCGGCGGCGCGGCGTTGCAGCAGACGCAGGCGTGGAGCAGCCGGCCGAAGGCGCGCTGGTTGTCCGGACTCCTGCAGATGTCCGGACAACCAGCCTCGTCTTCCACAGGAAATTACAATGAAAACAGAGAATGATCCCATAAAACCCCGGCAAAAATACCTTTGCTTTCGATTTGGCCGGCCAAGAAACTCACGGTACATTTAAAACATTCATTGCAATTTTCTCGGCGGATCACCATTTGAAATTTACCGAAGCCACTCCAGGCTTGCTTCCTCTTTGCCGAGGATGGTGCATCCGAAGCGTTTTCCTGGCGTGACTCCATCCGGACGGCATGACCACCGATCTTGCCGATCATCCGGCCATCGTCGGAGAACAGTGTCGGAGAGCACCCATGGACGCAGGGACAAGCCTTGCCTTCTTCATTCTGACATCCCGGCCGGGGGAATGGCCATGACATCCCCGCTCCACTCCATCGAGGGGCAATGCCCCCATGGCGCCGACCTGCTGCGCGAGCAACTGCGCTGGACCAATGCCGAGCGCCGCTGGCATCCGCTGCCCCAGGGCACGGAGGCTGGCCGGCTTCCCCCCGCTTTTCCGCCACAGGGCCATGCCGGCCTGCCACGGGGCGCCTTGCTGACACGTCTCACCATGGCCCGTGCCGCCGGCGCGACCGCCTTCAAGGAGCAGTGATCTTATGAGCCTTTCAGCCCATTACATCGTGTCGTGCCGAACGGACGGCTGGTTCATCCGGTTCGAGGGGGAGCGCTATGGCCCCTTCCCCAGTGGACAGGCCGGCGCGCTGATCGCCGCGGTGCAGGCCGCCAACCAAGCCGGAAAGGACGGCCACGACGCCCGCGTGCTGCTGCGCAAGCCGGATGGCGTCGTCGATGCCGTCTGGGTCTTCGGCACCGACAGCTACCCGTCGCCCTGGGTAACGGATTTGCACCGGATTGCACAGCTTCCGCGACGCGAACGGGCCCGTACGCCCGTCCCGCCATCCTCCCCGGCACTGGACGCCACGGCGGCCCAAGTAGCGGCCCAAGTGGCGGTGGGCCAGGCATAAACGAAAGGAAGGACGCGGATCAGGCGGTCACCTCGTCGGTCCAGACCTGAAATTCCGTCAGAGTATTGGGACCGAAGGTGTGGGTGAGCGGCACGTCGGCCGCGTCGCGTCCCTGTGCAATCAGAATGCGCCCGATCCGGGGAGCGTTGTTCCGCGGATCGAAGACATGCCAGCGGCCGCCCAGATACACCTCCATCCAGGCGGCGAAATCCATCGGCGCATAGGGCGGCGGCTCGCCGATGTCGCTGATATAGCCGGTGCAGTAGCGCGCGGGGATGTTCATGGCGCGACAGAAGGCGATGGCGAGATGGGCGTAGTCGCGGCAAACCCCGCGCTTCTCGGCATAGGTCTGGGCTGCGGTCCGCGTCGGGCGCGAATGCTCGTAGCCGAACGTCACATGCCCGTGGACGAAGTCGCAAATCGCCTGGACCCGCGCCCAGCCCGGCGGGGTGCCCGCGAACAGCCGCCAAGCCTCGTCCGACAGGACGTCGGTCTCGCAATAGCGGCTTCCCAGAAGGAACAGCAGGGTGTCGGCCGGCAACTCGTCCACGCGGTGCTGCACGGCGCCGTGGTTCACCGGGTCTTGCGCGCCGCTGTCGCGGATGATGCTGTCGGCACTGATGGTGACGGGGCCGGCGGGCGCGACCAGCCGGCTGCACCAGTTGCCGAAGCTGTCGCGATAGCCCTGGATCGGCGCCGGTACGCTGGTGACGATGTGGTCGGGCCGCTCCAGATCGCCGACGCGCGTGTAATGCACGTTCAGCATCACGATCATCGGTGTGGGGGCGGGAAAGCTGAAATTCAGCCGGTAACCCAGGCGAATGCGCATGAAGGCCCTCCGATGAAAAAGCATATCAGGCTTCGCGCGCACTTCTTCACGTTTTCGTGATTTTGCTTCACCTCGGATCGCGGCGCGAATGGATTACGCCGGCACCCTCTGACTGCTCCTTCTATTTCTCCGCCTTCTTTTTCAGCAAGAGCGGCCCATGAAAAAGGCAGCGCCATACCGGCGCCGCCTTTTTTACTTTGCGACAGGCTGGCGTGGCCCGGGCGACAGTCCCTCAGATGATCACGCCATGGTCCTTGGCAAAGGTCTTCAGCTTGTCGCGCAGGCTGTGGTCGGCCCCGGTGTAGAGCCCGCTCATGTAATCCCGCAACGCCGCCACCTCGAGCGAGCGCAGCATGGTCTTCACCGGACCGACCGATGGCGGCGACATCGACAAAGTGCGGAAGCCGACGCCGATCAGCGCCATGGCGTCGAGCGGCCGGCCGGCCATCTCGCCACAGATGCTGAGCGACACCTTGTGCCGGGCGCATTCGTCGACCAGCCGGCGCAGCACGCACAGCATCGACGGCGACAGCGGGTCGTAGCGGGTCGAGGTGCGCGGGTTGCCGCGGTCGGCGGCGAACAGATACTGGGTCAGGTCGTTGGAGCCGACCGACAGGAAATCCAGCTTGGGCAGCAATGCCGGGAGTTGCCACAACAGCGACGGCACCTCCAGCATCGTGCCGACACGCAGGCTGCTGGGCGGCTCGATACCCTGGGCGGCCAGCCGCTTCAGCTCCAGCTCCAGCAGGCGGCGGGCGCCGTCGAACTCCGCCACCTCGGCGATCATCGGGAACATCACCGACAGCGGCCGGCCGGCGGCGGCCTGCAGCAGGGCGCGCAACTGCTGGCGCAGCAGCGACGGGTGGTCGAGCCCGATGCGCACGGCGCGCCAGCCCAGCGCCGGGTTCTCCTCCTCGCCGCCGGTCATGTAGGGCAGCATCTTGTCGCCGCCCACATCCAGCGTGCGGAAGACGATCGGCTTCTCGCCGACCTCGTCCATGATGCGGGAATAGAGATCGGTCTGCGCCTTCACGTCGGGGTAGGAGGCGCGGACCATGAAGGGGATTTCGGTGCGGTAGAGCCCGACGCCCTCCGCCCCGCTGGCGGTCAGGTGCGGCAGGTCGATCAGCAGGCCGCAGTTCAGATGCATGGAGATCGGCACCCCGTCGCGCGTCACCGACGGGAATTTGCGGATCTCCGCATACATCTGCTCCTTGCGGTGCTGCAACGCCACCGCTTCGCCGAAGGCCATCTGGATGTCTTCGGCCGGGCGGATGAAGACCTGCCCATGGTCGCCGTCGACGATCAGCTGGTCCAGCGGCTCGATCCGGTTCAGCGCGTCGCCCGCCTGCACCACCGGGATGTTCAGCGCGCGGGCGACGATGCAGACATGGCTGGCCGGCGACCCTTCCTCCAGCAGCAGGCCGCGCAGGCGGGTGCGGTCGTAATCCAGCAGTTCCGCCGGCCCCATGGAACGGGCGACCAGGATCATGTCGTCCGGCAGTGTCGCGCTGTCGGTGCCGGTGGTCTTGCCGGCCAGATGTTGCAGCAACCTGTTGGTCAGGTCCTCGAAATCCATCAACCGTTCCCGGATGTAGGGATCGGTCAGGTGGCTCATGCGGGCGCGGGTGTCGTTCTGCACCTGCTGCACCGCCGCCTCCGCCGTTAGGCCGACGCGGATCGCCTCGCGGATGCGCGACAGCCAGCCGCGGTCCTCGGCGAACATCCGGTAGGTTTCCAGGATGTCGCGCGGTTCGCTGAGGCCCGCCAGCGACGCCGCTTCCAGCAGGTCGTCGATGGCGCTGTGCATGGTCTGCAGCGCGGTGTTGAACCGCTCCAGTTCGGCATCGGCATCCTCCGCCACCATCTGGCGGACGGTCAGCTGCGGCCGGTGGATGACGGCAAGGCCGATGGCCAACCCGGCGCTCATCGCCGTGCCCGACAGGCGGGCCGGCAGCAGCACGGGATCGCCGGTGGTGGTGACCTCCACCGGATTGACAAGCTCGCTCTGCGCCACCAGCTCGGCGACGACCATGGCGATGGTCTGGAGGGTTTCCACCTCCTCCTCGACATAGCGGCGGCGGTCCTTGTGCTGGATCACCAGCACGCCGCGCACCTTGCTGCCGCGCAGGATCGGCACGCCGGCCAGCGACTGGAACGGGTCCTCCCCCGTTTCCGGGCGGTAGGCGAAGCTGGGGTGGGAGGGCGCATTGTCCAGCGCCACCGGGCGAGCGTGGCCGGCGATGTAGCCGACGATGCCCTCGCCCACGCGCAGGCGGGTGTTGTGGACGGCGGTCTTGTTCAGGCCCTCGGTGGAGAACAGCTCCAGCACCTCGCCGGCGCGCATGACGTAGCAGGAGCAGACGTCGGCCTTCATCTCCGCCGCGATCAGCGTGACGATCTTGTCCAGCCGGTCCTGCCCCGACCCCGACCCGGCCATGATATCGCGCAGCCGGGCGAGCAGCCGGCGCGACGAGGTGCCGTCGAAACGGACGTCCATTCCCCCCTCCATACCGCCGCCACCGGTTGCCGTGTCGAGGGTGTCGGTCATCGCTACAGCGCTCCCACGGGCGGCTCCGCCATCAGGCTTAACGATGCCTCATCCATCGTCCGCCGGGCCAGTGCCGATTCCGCCTGGGCGATCAATTCGGCCAGGATGTCGGCCACCGGCTGTTCGCGGGTGACCAGCCCGACGCTCTGCCCGGCCATCAGGGAGCCGTTCTCCACGTCGCCCTCGATCACCGCGCGGCGCAGCGCCCCGGCCCAGAAATGCTCGATCTCCAGCATGCCTTCGTCACGGCTCATGACGCCGGAATCGACCCTGGCGATGACGTCGCGCTGGAATTCCATGAAGCGCTTGGACGCCTCGTTCGCCAGCGCCCGCACCGGGATGACGGGGAAGCGCGGGTCGATCTGCACCGACGGCTGAGCATCGCGGGCCGACGCCCGGATGAAGGCCTGCTTGAAATTGGGATGGGCCACGCATTCGGTGGCGCAGACGAATCGGGTGCCGACCTGCACGCCGGCCGCCCCCAGTTCCAGATAGGAGAGGATCGTCTCGCCCCGGCCGACGCCGCCGGCGACGAACACCGGCACCTCGCGCAGCTCGGGCAGGATTTCCTGGGCCAGCACGGTGGTGGAGACCGGGCCGATATGGCCGCCGGCCTCGGTTCCTTCGATCACCAGCGCGTCGGCGCCGTGCTTCGCCAGCCGCCGGCCGGCGGTCAGCGTCGGCGCGAAGGCCATCGCCTTGGCCCCGCCGTCCTTGATGCGGCGCAGGGTGGCGCCGGACGGCAGGCCGCCGGCGACGACCACATGGCCGACGCGCTGCTCGCGGCAGACGTCGATCAGCTGGTCCAGCGCCGGGTGCATGTTGATGAGGTTGACGCCGAACGGCTTGTCGGTCAGCGCCCGCGTGCCGGCGATCTCCACCGCCAGCTGGTCCGGGGCCATGGAGCCGCAGGCCAGAACGCCGAAGCCCCCGGCGTTGGAGATGGCGGAGACCAGGTGCCGTTCGGACACCCAGCTCATGGCTCCGCCCATCACGGCGGTGCGGGTGCCGAGGAACTCCCGGCCCCGTTTCCAGAGCCGGTCGAGCCGGGCCGATGCTGCCGCCGCGTATGATGTGGCGTCGGTCATGGCCGGCCCTCCCCTGCTGTTGCGATCCCCGGCACCCGGGTCGCCACCTGCGCTCAGGCGGCGTCCAGGCCGTAGGCGGTGTGCAGGGCGCGCAGCGCCAGCTCCGCATACTCCTCGGCGATCAGGACCGAAATCTTGATCTCGGAGGTCGAGATGACCTGGATGTTGATGCCCTTGTCGGCCAGCGCCTTGAACATGCGCTGGGCGACGCCGGCATGGCTGCGCATGCCGACGCCGATGACCGACACCTTGACCACGTTGGCATCGGAAATGATGCGCTTGTAGTTCAGGGTGGACTGCGCGTCCTCCAGCACCTTCACGGCGCGGGCCAGATCGGCCTTGCCGACGGTGAAGGTCATGTCGGTGGACTTGCCGTCTTCCGACACGTTCTGGACGATCATGTCGACGTTGACGGCGTTGTCGGTCAGCGGACCAAAGATGGCGGCGGCGACGCCCGGCTGGTCGGCGACGCCGACCAGGGTGATCTTCGCCTCGTCGCGGCTGTAGGCGATGCCGCTAACAACTTCCTTTTCCACGATCTCGTCCTCGTCAACAACCAGGGTTCCGGGAAGCGAACTGCCCGCAGCGGCTTCGAAGCTCGACAGCACCTGCACGCGCACGCGGTGGTTCATCGCCATCTCGACCGAGCGGGTCTGAAGCACCTTGGCCCCCTGCGAGGCCATCTCCAGCATTTCCTCGTAGGTGATCTTGTCGAGCTTGCGCGCCTTGGAGACGATGCGCGGGTCGGTGGTGTAGACGCCGTCGACGTCGGTGTAGATGTCGCAGCGGTCGGCCTTCACCGCCGCCGCCAGCGCCACCGCCGAGGTGTCCGAGCCGCCGCGGCCCAGCGTGGCGATGCGGCCCTGTTCCGACACGCCCTGGAAGCCCGCGACCACGGCGACTTCGCCGGTCTGCAGGGACTTTTCCATCTCGGTGGTGTCGATGGAGACGATGCGCGCCTTGCCGTGCGTGTCGTCGGTGCGGATCGGCACCTGCCAGCCGGCCCAGGAGCGGGCGGGAATGCCGAGCGACTGCAGGGCGATGGCCAGGAGACCGGAGGTCACCTGCTCGCCCGATGCGACGACCGCGTCATATTCGCGCGCGTCGTGCAGCTTGTCGATGTCGTTGCAGTATTTGACGAGCTGGTTGGTCACGCCGGACATCGCCGACACGACGACGGCGACCTGATGCCCCGCCTTCACCTCTTGCTCGACCTTCCGGGCCACGTTCTTGATGCGGTCGATGTCGCCGACCGACGTGCCTCCGAACTTCAGGACGATCCGCGCCATACCTCACACCATATCTGGCCGCCCGGTCATGCCATCTGGATCATGCCATCAGGATCATGCGGGTCGGCTGAGCGCACCCCCGCTCCACCGTTGCCGGCGCGGGGCGGCGTATCCATACTCCGTCGGTGGAAGCGAGGCAAGTTGCCCGCACCCGTCCCGCCTCACAGTTTACGGATTTTCACCATGACCGCCTCATCCTCCGCCTTCCCGCACGCGTCCGCAACCGCCCCCGCTGGTGGAATCGGTGGCGGAACCGTGGACCCGGAGGATGTCGCCCGCTTCTCCGCCATCGCCGCCGAATGGTGGGATCCGACCGGAAAGTTCAAGCCGCTGCACCGGTTGAACCCGCTGCGCCTGACCTATATCCGCGATGAGGTGTGCAAGCGGCTGGGCCGCGACCCGCTGGCGCCCAACGCGCTGTCGGGCCTGCGCGTGGTCGATATCGGCTGCGGCGGCGGCCTGCTGGCCGAACCGATCGCGCGGATGGGCGCCACGGTGGTCGGCGTCGATGCGTCGGAGAAGAACATCAAGACCGCCGCCACCCACGCCGCCGAGACCGGCACGGCCGTCGACTACCGCGCCACCACCGCCGAGGCTCTGGCCGCCAGCGGCGAGAAGTTCGACGTGGTTCTGGCGATGGAGGTGATCGAGCATGTCGCCGACGTGCCCCTGTTCTTGAAGTCGCTGTCCGACCTGCTGGCCCCCGGCGGCGTCCTGTTCCTGGCGACGCTGAACCGCACGCCGAAATCCTTCGCGCTGGCCATCGTCGGGGCGGAGTACATCCTGCGCTGGCTGCCGCGTGGCACCCACAACTGGCGCCAGTTCCTGCGCCCGTCCGAACTGAACGCCGCCGTACGCACGTACGGGCTGAGCGTACGCGACCTGACCGGCATCACGTACAACCCGCTGAGCGACGAGTTCCGGCTGAATGCGCGCGATCTGGACGTCAATTATATGGGGTGGGCGGAGCGGGGGTGAGGGCACCATCCGCCCGAAGCTGACGACGCTTCATCTCGACCGTCATTCCCGCGCAGGCGGGAATCCAGCCGTTTCAAGCGCTTGAGCCGGATACCTGGATCCTCGCCTTCGCGGGGATGATGGCCGAGAGAGATGCGGTTTTAAAGGCGCCGATTACCCTTAATCCTCGTACACAGCGTCCAGCGGCAGAGAGAGGTCCAGCGCCGCCAGCATGACCGGACCATCGCACACGACATCGACGGTCCAGCCGCTGCCCTCGCGGCGGTAGACCTCGACCAGACGCTCGCTCTGGGAGACCAGAACGATTTCCCGCAGGGACGGGATCTTCTGGTAGTTGGTCCGCTTCTCGCGGCGGTCGATGGCTTCGGTGCTGTCGGACAGCACCTCCACGACCAGCACCGGATCCTTGACGACATAGGGGTCGTCGTCGCCACCGGCACAGGTCGCGACGAGGTCGGGATAGTAGAAGGCATTCGCCGCCTCGACCCGCACCTTCACGTCATTGGCGTAAGCTCGGCATCCACGGGCGCGGGCGGCCTGCCGCAAGGCGACGAACAGGTTGCCGACGATGGTCGCATGACGGCGGCTCGCCCCGACCATGGCGAAGATCTCACCGTCGACATATTCGTGCCGCACCTCGGCGCTCCGTTCGGCGGCGAGATAGTCCTGCGGCGAAATCCAGGGTCGGCGCTGCGCGTTTCCCATGACCGTGGCCCCCGTCAAAAAACTGGCTCAGAGCAAGTGTACCAGCCCACCCGGCCCCACTCCACTTGGTGCATCCGCCGCAAAAGAAAAAGGGCCGCGCACGATCCCGTGCGGCGGCCCTTTCGGCATGCTGTGCCCCTCACCGGCGGCCCGTCAGTTGGACGGGGTCGGCTCGTGCTGGGTCAGGAGCGCGTACATCGCGTCGCCGGATTCGGCTCCGCGCAGCTTCTCGCACATGGACTGGTCCCGCAAAAGGCGCGAGACGCGGGCGAGTGCCTTCAGATGGTCGGCTCCCGCCTGCTCCGGGGCGAGGAGGAGGAAGATCAGATCGACCGGCTGCTCATCGATCGCGTCGAAATCGATGGGCCGCTCCAGGCGGGCGAAGACGCCATGGACGCGGTCCAGGCTGGACAGCTTGCCGTGCGGGATGGCGATGCCATGGCCCACGCCGGTCGTGCCCAGCCTTTCGCGCTCCAGAAGCACGTCGAAGATCGCCCGCTCGTGCTGACCGGTCAGCTCGGACGCTTTGCGCGCCATCTCCTGCAGGGCCTGCTTCTTGTTGCCGGCCTTCAGGTTCGGGAGGATGGCGTGCGGAGAGATGAGGTCGAGCATGGACGCTTCTTGACCAGGAGGACGGGTCGGCGCCGTCAGGCGCCGGCCTTCTCCGCCGGATCGACCCAGCCGATGTTCCCGTCGGCGCGGCGGTAGACCATGTTCAGGCGGCCATGCGCACCGTTGTGGAACATCAGGGCGGGGGCCTGCGCCAGTTCAAGGCGCATCACCGCCTCGCTGACCGACAGGGTGGCGATGCTCGTCTCCATCTCGGCGACGACCATCGGGTTGGCGACGCCGTCGGCGGAAGCCTCGACCTCGTCGTGATGCTCCTCGGTCTCGGCTTCCAGCACGCGGTAGCTGGCCGGGACGGCGGCGCCGTTCTCGGCGGCGTGGTGGTCGCGCAGGCGGCGCTTGTAGCGGCGCAGGCGCTTGGCCAGCTTCTCGCAGGCAATGTCGAAGGCCGGGTAGGGTTCGGTGGCGTCGCCGGCACTCTGCAGGACGATGCCGCGGCCCACATGGACCTGGATGTCGGCCTTGTAGAGATGCGCGTCCTTGGTCAGGACGACATTCGCCTCGATCGGCTTGTCGAAGTACTTGCCGACCACGGCGTTCAGGCTATCGGCCACATGGGTGCGCAGAGCGTCGCCCACATCGAGCTGCTTGCCTTTGACGGAGAGTTGCATGGTGGAACGTTTCCAATATTGGTCCGCTGGGGACGGTGTAGACACGACGTTCTAAGATGCCGGGTTCGAAGATGCTGGTCCGCCGCTTGCGGGCCGGGACGATAAGCAAGGGTCACCGGACTGTCAATCGAGCCCTCCCCCGCCCGACCCGCCTACATGCGTGACATCTTGGCACGTCGTCGCTGCACCGATGACGGTATTTTCATAGCTTCACGATACTTCGCGACCGTCCGCCGCGCAATGTCGATCCCTTCTGCACGGAGAATCTCCACCAGTTTGTCGTCGGACAGCACGTCTTCCGGCTTTTCCGCATCGATCATGGTCTTGATGCGGTGCCGAACCGCTTCCGCGGAATGGGAAGCCTGGCCGTCCGCACCCTGGATGGCGGAGGTGAAGAAGTATTTCAGCTCGAAGACGCCACGCGGCGTCGCCATGAACTTGTTGGTGGTGACGCGGCTGACGGTGCTCTCATGCATGCCGATGGCCTCCGCGATGTCACGCAGGATCAGCGGTCGCAGGTGCGAGACGCCATGGATGAAGAACGCATCCTGCTGGCGGATGATCTCGCTCGCCACCTTCAAAATAGTGGTGGCGCGCTGATGCAGCGACTTCACCAGCCAGTTCGCCGACTGGAAGCGTTCGGAGATGTATTCCTTGTCGGCCTTGTTGCGGGCGCTGTCGGAGATGCGGGCGAAATAGCGGTGGTTCACCAGCACGCGCGGCAGCGTGTCCGGGTTCAGGTCGATCAGCCAGCCGCCGCCGGGATTGGCGCGCATCAGGATGTCGGGGGTGACCAGCTGGGCCGGCGTGTGGTCGAAGGCCAGCGCCGGCTTCGGGTTCAGCTTGCGGATGTCGACGACCATGTCGGCGACGTCCTCGGCATCGACGCCGCAGACCTTCATGATGGCCGGCAGGTTGCGCGCGGCCAGAAGCTCCAGATTGTCGAGCAGCGCCGCCATCGCCGGGTCGAGCCGGTTCTTCTCGCGCAGCTGGATCGCCAGGCATTCCTTCAGCGACCGGGCGAAGATGCCGGGCGGGTCGAAGCGCTGGCAGGCGGCCAGCACCCGCTCCACCCGCTCCACGTCGCATCCCAGCTGTTCGGCCATCGACTGGGCGTCGAAGCCGACCAGCCAGCCGGCCTCGTCCAGCATGTCGATCAGGGCCAGCCCGATCAGCTGGTCGCCAAGGTCGGGCAGGTCGATCTTCAGCTGTTCGGTCAGATGGTCACGCAGGTTCTTTTCGCTGGTCAGCGTCGCTTCGAGGTTGCTGTCGTCATCGTCGAAGCCGCTGCGGCCGCCGCGCTCGCCATAGGAGCCGTAGACCTCGCTGCCGCCGTCCGAGCCGTCGGAAAAGCGGTCGTCGCCATAGACATTCTCGAAATCGGTGTCGAGCGGCGCCTCCGACGACGAGGCCATCGTGTCCGACGAGGTCATCTCCACGGTGTCGCGGGTGCGCCCGTCGGTCGGCGCCAGCGCCGGCCCGTCGTCGCGGCCGTTCAGCCCGTCGACGCTGAGGCCGTTCGCCTCCATGCCGCCGGGGCCATCCAGCCCGCCCGGCGCCTCGCCGCCGGCACCGTCGCCGACGGGGTCGCTGCCGCCGTCGCTCGGGCCACTGTCGCGCTCCAGCAGCGGGTTCTGCTCGATCTCGCGGTCGACGAAGTCCGACAGTTCGATGTTCGACAGCTGCAGCAGCTTGATGGCCTGCTGCAGCTGCGGCGTCATCACCAGTGTCTGGGCTTGTCGAAGGTCGAGACGTTGAGCAAGCGCCATGGCTGTGGAACCGGGACCAGTGGGAACGGAGGGCTACAGACTGAACCGGTCGCCGAGATAGACCCGGCGCACGCCCTCGTGCGCCACGATCTCGTCCGGCCGTCCCTCCATTAGTACCACACCATCGTGCAAAATGTATGCCCGATCGACGAGGTCGAGCGTTTCACGCACGTTGTGGTCGGTGATCAGCACGCCGATGCCGCGGTCGCGCAGATGGCCGACCAGCTCGCGGATGTCGTTCACGGCGATGGGATCGATGCCGGCCAGCGGTTCGTCCAGCAGGATGAAGTGCGGCTGTCCGGCCAGCGCGCGGGCGATCTCCACGCGCCGCCGCTCGCCGCCCGACAGCGCCAGGGCGGGCGAACGGCGGAGATGCGTCACCGAGAATTCGGCCAGCAGCTCGTCCAGCATCGCCTCGCGCGCGTCGCGGTCGCTCTCCACCACCTCCAGCACGGAGCGGATGTTGTTCTCCACCGTCATGCCGCGGAAGATCGAGGCCTCCTGCGGCAGATAGCCGATGCCGAGCCGGGCGCGGCGGTACATCGGCAATGCCGTGATGTCCTGGCCGTCCAGCGTGATCGTGCCGGAGTCGGCGGCGATCAGGCCGGTGATCATGTAGAAGCAGGTGGTCTTGCCGGCGCCGTTGGGGCCGAGCAGCCCGACCGCCTCGCCGCGCTGGACGCTGATGGAGACGTCGCGCACCACCGGCCGCTTCTTGAACGACTTGCCGAGATGCTGCGCCACCAGTCCCTCGGTCGGGGCGGATGACGTGGGGCTGCTGCCGGCGGGCGCGGCGCCGGGTCCGTTCGCGGTCAGCACGGTCACGGCTTCTTGCCCGCGGCGGCGCTCTTGCCGCCCTCATTTTTTTCGCCGGGAATCAGCAGGCCGCTGACCCGGCCGCCGGCATCGCGGCCGGCGATGACGCGGTTGATCTTGGTGTTCATGTTCATCTCGGCGGCTTCGCCGTTCAGCTGGTTGTCGCCGCGGGTGATCCTGACGTTGCCCATCAGCACCGCGACGTTGTCGGCGACGGAATAGACCAGCTTGTCGGCCAGCGCCACGTCGGTGGGCGTGGTGACGACGATGTTGCCGGATCCGTCGATCCGCTCCATCTGGGTGGTGCCGTCCGGCATCTTCTTCAGCCGGCCGATCAGCACGTCGGCGCGCAGCCGGTCGTTGCCGCGCACCGCCACCGCGTCGCCGCGCGCCACGGTCAGGTCCTGCGCCTCGTAATACTCCAGGCTGTCGCGGGCGGTGACCACGTCCTTGGTGGTGACCAGCTTCAGGTCCTTGCCGGTGACGACGGCCACCTGCTTGTCGACGTCATAGACGGCATGGTCGCCGAACACCTGCTGGGTCGGGCTGACGATGCGGACATTGCCGTCGGCCACCAGTTGGAACACCTCGTTCCCCTTGCCGGGAACCTCGCGGTAATAGGCGGTCAGCACGTCGGCGAAGACGGTCGAGTCGTTGCGCTTGGCCGACGCGTTGCCGCGCGCCACATAGGCGCGGACGTCCTGGTGCCATTCGATCGCCTGATCGGCGTTGATCTCCACCGGCTGCTTGCCGCCCATGCCGGGCAGCCCCTGGGCGAAGGCATGCCCCGGAACCAGAGGTACGAAAGAGAAAAACCCGCCGGCCAGGATGGCCGACAGGGTCAGGGCAATACGGAGTTGGGGGGGACGGAATGGCGACCGTTTGGACGTCACGGCTTCTTGCTCCCGGGGCGCTCGGCGGCCTGGACCTCGGCCTTCGACTGGTTGAGGAAGACGACGTTCTTGCCGCGGTCCGTCATGCGGAAGCCCTTGGCGTTGATCTCGCCCTGCGGACCCTGGCCGGTCACCGCCTGCTCGCCCCAGGCGTTGCCCTTGCGGATATCGGCCTCGGCCTCGCTGGTGGTGAACTCGTTGCCGTCGTCGCGCAGGACATGGACGTTGCCGCGCATCAGCAGGATGCCGGTGCTCTGGTTGTACCAGCCCTTGTCGGAGCGCATCGTCACCCAGGTGCCGGTGCTCTCGGTCATCTCCGCCTGCGGTTCGTCCAGCAGGACGATGTCGGGCTGGTCAGCCGACTTGTCGGCCTTGGCTGCCACCAGCGAGAAGGGCTGGTTGTGTTCGTCCAGGCTGAAATAGCGCGGCTTCAGCATCTCGCTCTGCCCGGCGTCGGCGGAGACGCGCGGCGTCGGCGGGCTGTTCAGCGACGGCCAGGCGGCCAGCAGAGCCACCATCGCCAGCGCCGCCGCCGGCAGCACGAACTTCATGGCCGAGACGAAGCGGCTGTAGACCCGGCTGACCGGACGGGTGTCGCGCCGACGGTGCGCCCGCAGAACCGCCGGCGGCTCCGCCAGGGCGTGAACCGGGGCGGGCTTGGCCCCACCCTGCCCGCCGGCGGTCGGGGCGGGTGCGGTGCGGCCGGTTGCTGTACGGTCGGGGCTGCGCAGGTCGTCCAGGCTCAACTCTTCGTCCCTCCGGCTCGGCGCTTGGCTTCCATGATGGGTGGGAACGGCGTCAGGCGGCACCGGCGCGCAGGACATCGTGGATGTGCACGATGCCGAGCGGCCGGTCTGCCTCGATCACGAACAGGGTGGTGATCTTCTTGTCGTTCATCTCGCGCAGCGCTTCGACGATCAACGCCTTCGGGCGGATGGTCTTGGGCCGCGGCGACATGATGCTGTCCGCGCGTTCCGCCAGAAGCTCCGGCGTCAGATGACGGCGCAGGTCGCCGTCGGTGATGATCCCGACCAGCGCCCCGGCTTCGTCGGTCACCCCGACGCAGCCCAGCCGCTTGGCCGTCATCTCGAAGATGACGTCGGACAGCGGCGAGTCAAGGCGGCACAGGGGCAAATCATCGCCCTTGTGCATGATGTCGGTGACCTTCAGCAATGCGCGGCCGAGCTGGCCGCCGGGGTGGAACTCGCGGAAATCGGCGGCGGAGAAGCCGCGCCGCTCCAGCAGGGCCACCGCCAGCGCGTCGCCCAGCGCCAGCATCATCGTGGTGGAGGTGGTGGGCGCCAGACCCAGCGGGCAGGCTTCCGGCTCCGGCGGGACCACCAGCGCCACGTCCGACTGTTCGGCCAGCGAGGAGGCGGCGCGCCGCGTCATCCCGATCAGCGGGATGCCGAAGCGGCGGGTGTAGGCGATGATGTCCGCCAGCTCGTGCGTCTCGCCGGAGTTGGAGAGCGCCACCACCGCGTCGATCCTGGCGATCATGCCGAGGTCGCCGTGGCTCGCCTCGCCCGGATGGACGAAGAGGGCCGGCGTGCCGGTGGAGGCCATGGTCGCGGCGATCTTGCGGGCGACATGTCCCGACTTGCCCATGCCGGTAACGACGACGCGGCCTTGGATGCCCTGGAGGATGTCGAGCGCCCGCAGGAACTCCCCGTCGAGGCTGCCGGCCAGCGCGACCAGCGCATCGGCCTCGGTCCGCAGGACGCGGGTGGCGCAGGCGAGATCGCGGTTCTCCACTTCCGTCGAAGCGGTGGAGCTGTCGGTCAGGCTGCCAGTCAGGCTGGAGGTGATAACGCTGGTCAAGGCTGTCATGCCTTCCATTCAAAAGGCCCGTCCGCGGGCCGTTCACAAACACGGCGCCTGCCCGGAGTACTCCCGGCAGGCGCGGCGTGCAGTATGCCCCCCGGCGGACGCCGGGTCAAATCCACGGCCGGTCAGGGGGTGAGGTGTCGCAGGTGGCTCCCTCTCCCGTCCCGGGAGAGGGAAGGGGCCCGCCGCGAAGCGGTGGGAAGGGTGAGGGGTTAGGCACGAAGCCATGCGGTTCGGGATGCTTGGATCAACCCTCACCCTCCCCACTTCGTGGGTCCCCTCCCTCTCCCGGGACGGGAGAGGGCATGGATCGCGTGATCAGTGCGCCAGAATGTCCGGGGTTTCCCAGCCGCCGAGGTCCAGCTCGCCGCGGGCGGGGAGGAAGTCGAAGCAGGCCTGGGCCAGATGGGTGCGGCCCTCGCGCGCCAGCATGACGTCCAGCTTCGCCTTCAGGTCATGCAGGTGCAGCACGTCGGATGCCGCATACTTCATCTGGTCGGTGGTCAGCTCGGGCGCGCCCCAGTCGGAGGACTGCTGCTGCTTGGAGATCTCGACGCCCAGCAGATCCTTGCACAGATCCTTCAGGCCATGACGGTCGGTGAAGGTGCGGACCAGCTTGGAGGCCACCTTGGTGCAATAGACCGGCTGGCAGCTGACCCCGAGATAGGCCTTCATCACCGCCACGTCGAACCGGGCGAAGTGGAACAGCTTGGTCACGCCGGGGTTGGTCAGCAGGCGCTTCAGGTTCGGCGCCTCGTACTGGCCGGGGCGGAACTGGACCAGATGGACGGCGCCGTCGCCGGCCGACAGCTGCACCAGGCAGAGGCGGTCGCGGTGGGGGTTCAGACCCATGGTCTCGGTGTCGATGGCCACGCAGTTGTCGCGGGCGCCGGCGGCGAGGTCGAGGCCGTCTGGGAGGTCGCCGTCATGAAGGTCGATGGGCATGGTCGATTCCCGGGTGGTCAGGCCCCCGGCCATGGACCCTAGAAACGACGAACGCCGCTCTGCACTATCCCCTTCTCAATCGAAGGAGCTGTGCATGCGGCGCAGCCGGGTAGAAAGAAATGGTGCCCAGGAGAAGACTCGAACTTCCACGACATTTCTGCCACAGGTACCTGAAACCTGCGCGTCTACCAATTCCGCCACCTGGGCTCGGTGCTCGGTGTGTGGGCGGTTGTTTAATGATCCGGCCGGAGGGCGTCAACAGCTTTTTTTCGACCCCTTCATTTTTTTGTCGCACGGCAAGGGGGCGCGGCGATGCAGTCCCTAGCTTGGCGGCGGTCCATTCGCTATAAGCATGCCCGCAGTTCCAGCAGTCATCCAGGCGACACACAGTCGGACGACGCGCGGGGGGGGCGCGAGGCGGGCCATGGAAAGGCCGCCGCGCGGAAACCCCGGTTCCCCCCTGGATTTGGCGCGCAACGACACGGGAGACGGTCGATGTCCTATCGCACTCAGGTTATCACGGTGTTCGGCGGTTCGGGCTTCATCGGCCGCCACCTGATCCGGCGCCTCGCCAAGTCGGGCGCCCTCATCCGCATCGCCACCCGCAACCCGGGCAAGGCCACCTTCCTGAAGACGGCCGGCGCCGTCGGCCAGATCGTGCCGTTCGCCACCGACTGCACCGACGACGTGTCGGTCGCCCGCGCCCTGCAGGGGGCGGATGTCGCCATCAACCTGCTGGGCGTGCTGTACGAGCGCGGAAGCCAGAGCTTCCAGGGCGTGCATGTCGACGCCGCCTCGCGCATCGCCCGTCTGGCCGCCAAGGCCGGCGTCAACCGGCTGATCCATGTCTCCGCCATCGGCGCCGACGCCTCTTCGCCGTCGGTCTATGCCCGCTCCAAGGCGGCCGGCGAGCAGGCGGTGCTGTCGGCCTTCCCGGCGGCGACGATCCTGCGCCCCAGCATCGTCTTCGGGCCGGAGGACAACTTCTTCAACAAGTTCGCCGCGATGGCGCAGAAGGCTCCCGCCCTGCCGCTGATCGGCGGCGGCAAGACGCTGTTCCAGCCGGTCTATGTCGGCGATCTGGCCGACGCCGTCGTCGCCGCGCTGGAGAGCGACGGCAGCCGCGGCAAGACCTATGAGCTGGGCGGCCCGCGCGTCTACACCTTCCGCGAACTGCTGGAACTGACCCAGAAGGACATCCAGCGCCACCGTCCGCTGGTGACCATCCCCTGGAACTTCGCCGAATCGCTGGGCGGCATCCTGGAGAAGGTTCCGCTGCTGGCCCCGGCGCTGACCCGCGATCAGGTCGCGCTGCTGAAGCGGGACAACGTCGTCTCCCCGACCGCGCTGGGCTTCAAGGATCTCGGCATCACCGAATTGGCGACCTGCGAGGTGATCCTGCCGACCTACCTGTCGCGCTTCATCGTCGGCGGCAAGTACAGCGGCCTGACCAACAACGCCCACTGATCGGGCGGGTAAGGTCCATGACACCCGAAAGCCCCGGCCCCCGCGCCGGGGCTTTTGCGTTCTCAAGGCTGCGCGCGCTGGCCGCCTTCGCCTGCGGGGCGGTCATCGGCACGCTGGGCGGCCTGATCGGGCTGGGCGGAGCGGAGTTCCGCCTGCCGCTGCTGATCGGCGCCTTCCGCTTTGCCGCGCTCGACGCCGTCATCCTGAACAAGGCGATGAGCCTCGTCGTCGTCGCCGCCGCCCTGCCGTTGCGCGCCGGGACGGTGCCGCTCGGCCTCGTCCTGGCCAATGGGACTGTGGTCGCCAACCTGCTGGCCGGCAGCCTGCTGGGCGCCTGGATCGGCGCCGGCTGGGCGATGCGGATGGACGCCGCCCGGCTGCAGCGGGTGATGGCCGCACTGCTGGCGCTGATCGCCGCCGTCCTGCTGTTCGGGCACGGCCTGTCTGGAGGGGCGGGTCCGCTGCTGGAGGGGCCGGCGCTGACCATTGCCGGGACGGTGGCCGGCTTCGCCATCGGGGTCGTCGCCTCGCTGCTGGGCGTGGCCGGCGGCGAGCTGCTGATCCCGACGCTGGTCCTGCTGTTCGGGGTGGACGTCAAGCTGGCGGGCAGCCTGTCGCTGGCGATCAGCCTGCCGACCATGATCGTCGGCTTCTCCCGCTACGCCCGCGACCGCAGCCTGGCCTTGCTGGTCCGGCAGCGCGGCTTCGTCCTGCTGATGGCGGCGGGGTCGTTGGCCGGCGCCTTCCTTGGCGGGCTGCTGCTGGGCGTGGTGCCGGAGTGGCTGCTGCTGCCGGTGCTGGCGGCGATCCTGCTGCTGTCAGCCGTCCGGATGTGGCGGCATTGAAGAGTTCCCGCCGGTCTCCGGCATGGCACGCCTGCCCCATCGCCGCTTGAATTTCCGGCATGGCGCCGTCATGTCGGCGGTTCAACTGTGGCGGGAACGGCAATGACGGGTGCAGAGGATATCCAGGGCGTATCGGGGCGGATGGTGGAACAGGCGTCCGCCGCGCGCTGGGCGACCGTCGCCGCCTTTTTCCTGAACGGCACCGTCTTCGGCGTCTGGGCGACTCAGATCCCGCTGCTGAAGAACCGGCTGGACCTCAGCCCGGCGGTGCTGGGCGTGGCTCTGCTCTGCCTTGCCGTCGGCGCCCTGACGGCGATGATCGCCAGCGGCCCGCTGCTCGGGCGGATCGGCAGCGCGCCGGTGACGCGGGTGACCGCCCTGCTGTTCGCCGGTCTGCTGCCGCTGCCGGCGCTGGTGCCGGACGTGGTGACGCTGTGCATCGTGCTGGCGCTGTTCGGCGCGTCGGGCGGCACCATGGACGTCGCCATGAACGCGCAGGGCGCGCTGGTGGAGCGGCGGCTCGGCCGGCCGATCATGTCGTCGCTGCACGGGATGTGGAGCCTGGGCGGGCTGGCCGGTGCCGGCCTCGGCGGCCTGCTGCTGCCGCTGATGCCGGCGGCGGCGCAGGCCGCGCTGGTGTCGGCCGGGCTGCTCGTGCCCTTCCTGCTGCTGCAGGGGCGCTTCCTGCCCGACCGCAATGCCGGCGGCGGCGCACTGGTGCTGCCCGATCGCAAGACCCTGCTGCTGGGGCTGCTGGCCGCCCTGTCCTTCATGAGCGAGGGCGCCATCCTCGATTGGAGCGCCATCCACCTGCGCGACGACCTTGGCGCGCCGGCCTCGATCGCCGGCATGGGGTTCGGCGTGTTCTGCGCCGCCATGGCGGTGGGACGGTTCAGCGGCGACCGGCTGCGCCACCGCTTCGGCGGGGCGACCCTGATGCGCGCCGGCGGGCTGCTGGCCGCGTCCGGGCTGGGACTCGTATTGGCGGGAGGAATGGTCGCGGACGGGACGCCGCTGCTGGCGATCGCCGGTTTCGGGCTGACCGGGATCGGCCTGTCGAACATGGTGCCGGTGCTGTTCAGCACGGCGGGCGCGGTGGAGACCGGGCATCCCGATCATGCGGTCGCCGCGGTGTCCACCATGGGCTATGCCGGCGTGCTGACCGGTCCGCCGCTGGTCGGCTTCATCGCCGAAGCGACCAGCCTCGCCACCGCCTTCGCGCTGATCGCGCTGCTGGCGCTGGGGATGGCCGCCACCGCGGCCCGTGCGGTGCCGCGGCAGGCGGTTTGACGCTTAGAGATACAGGAACGCCAGCATGCCGGTGCCGATGGCGATGCGGTACCAGCCAAAGGGGGTGAAGCCGTAGCGGCCGACGAAATCGACCAGCGTCTTCACCACCAGGGCCGCGGCGATGAAGGCGGTGACGAAGCCGACCAGGATCAGCAGGCCGCTGTCCATGCTCATCACCGACCAGTTCTTGTACAGGTCGTAGACGGTGGCGCCGGCCATGGTCGGCACCGCCAGGAAGAAGGAGAACTCGGCCGCCGCCTTGCGGTCGACGCCCATCAGCAGCGCGCCCAGGATGCTGGCGCCCGAGCGCGACACGCCCGGAACCAGCGCCAGGCACTGGCAGAAGCCGATCTTCAGCGCCAGCGGGGCGGAGAAATTCTCGATCTGGTGATAGCGGGCGACCGGGATCAGCCGCTCCGCCATCAGGATGGCGATGCCGCCCAGGATCAGCGCGATGCTGACCACGGTCGGGTTGAACAGCACCGACTTGATGATGCCGTGCAGCCCGGCGCCCAGCACCATCGCCGGCAGGAAGGCGATCAGCACCGCCATGACGAAGCGCCGCGCGCCCGGATCGTCCTTCAGCCCTGTGGCAACACGCCACAGCCTGTGGAAATAAACCACGCAGATCGCCAGAATGGCGCCAAGCTGGATCACCACCTCGAACACCTTGCCGGGCGGTCCCTGGAAGCCCAGCAACTCGTCCAGCATGATGAGGTGGCCGGTCGAGGAGACGGGCAGGAACTCGGTCAGCCCCTCAACCAGCCCCATGAGTGTGGCGTCCAGATATTGATCGATCATCATCGCGGCACGCAGCCTTCGGCAGGTTGGATGTTGCGGCGCTTATAGCAGGGCATGGCCGCGCTTGGCGATGGCGAGGGTTCGGTACTCCTATGCGAGCGATAGTCCTGTTTCGAGACTAATTTTCTGTCTCGTTTTTGTGACACCCTACCGCCACGCCTACGCATTCCAGCCTTGCGAAGGAAAAGGTCAACAAACCGGACCTATCGGCGCTTTTGTGCTTTCGCAGGCCCGTCTCATGCGTTATATGACGAGCGTCCGCCACTTTGCGGACGTTCGATTTCAACCCAGCCGGTCGGTGTAGGCCAACGCCGCAGCCCCCGGTCAGGCCCAGCAAGGCGATGTCCCGTGGCAGACAGCGGGGCCGCGAAGCGAAGGAGCAGACGTCATGGCGAACCAGAAAATGTTGGGCTTCGTGCACACCGCGCAGAAGATGCCCGACAAGCGGTCTGCCGCCGACCGCCGCCACGACTTCGCGGAAATCTACGCCCGCTTCAGCGACGAGCGCGCCGTCGAGCAGGCCAACCGCTGCTCGCAGTGCGGCGTTCCCTTCTGCCAGGTGCATTGCCCGGTCTCCAACAACATCCCCGACTGGCTGAAGCTGACCGCCGAGGGCCGTCTGGAGGAGGCTTACGAGGTCTCCCAGGCCACCAACAACTTCCCCGAAATCTGCGGCCGCATCTGCCCGCAGGACCGTCTGTGCGAGGGCAACTGCGTCATCGAGCAGTCGACCCACGGCGCCGTCACCATCGGCTCGGTCGAGAAGTACATCAATGACACCGCCTGGGAGAACGGCTGGGTCAAGCCGCGCAAGCCGGCCCGCGAGCTGGGCCTGTCGGTCGGCGTGATCGGCGCCGGCCCGGCCGGTCTCGCCGCCGCCGAGGAGATGCGCGCCAAGGGCTACGAGGTGCATGTCTACGACCGCTACGACCGCATGGGCGGCCTGCTGGTCTACGGCATCCCCGGCTTCAAGCTGGAGAAGGACGTCGTCGCCCGCCGCGTCCAGCGTCTGGCCGATGCCGGCGTGATCTTCCATCCGAATTTCGAGGTCGGCCGCGACGCCTCGCTGGCCGAGCTGCGCGAGCGCCACGTCACCATCCTGATCGCCACCGGCGTCTACAAGGCCCGCGACATCAAGGCCCCCGGCTCGGGGCTGAAGAACATCGTTCCGGCGCTGGATTACCTGACCGCCTCCAACAAGGTCGGGCTGGGCGACTCGGTCGCGGCGTATGAGGACGGCTCGCTGAACGCCGCCGGCAAGAAGGTGGTGGTGCTCGGCGGCGGCGACACCGCGATGGACTGCGTGCGCACGGCGATCCGCCAGGGTGCGACCTCCGTCAAGTGCCTGTACCGCCGCGACCGCAAGAACATGCCGGGCTCGCAGCGCGAAGTGGCGCATGCCGAGGAAGAGGGCGTCGAGTTCGTCTGGCAGGCCGCGCCGGAAGCCTTCACCGGCAACGACGTGGTGACCGGCGTCCGCGCCGTCCGCATCCATCTGGGTGTCGCCGACGCCACCGGCCGCCAGACCCCGCAGGTGATCGAGGGCTCCGAGTTCACCGAGCCGGCCGACCTCGTCATCAAGGCTCTCGGCTTCGAGCCGGAGGATCTGCCGGGCATGTTCGGCTCGCCGGACCTGACCGTCACCCGCTGGGGCACGCTGCTGGTCGACCACCGCACCAAGATGACCAGCCTGGACGGCGTCTTCGCCGCCGGCGACATCGTCCGCGGCGCGTCCCTGGTGGTGTGGGCCATCCGCGACGGCCGCGACGCCTCCGACGCCATGCACGCCTACGCCCAGACCGTCGGCGCGCCCAAGCTGGCCGTCGCGGCTGAGTAAGCCACTCCTTCCTTCTGACATCAGTACCACCGTCTACCCCAGGGGGCCTTCCCTTCGGCCCCCCAGGTCAACGTCCAGACTGTGAAAGGGTCGTTCCATGACCACCGAGTTGAACCAGGGTGAGCAGTTCGTCGCCGATTTCCGCGCCAACGCCGCGGCGCTGACCACTGCCCACGCCTACAATCCGGCCGACGAGCACGACGCCTGCGGCGTCGGCTTCATCGCCGCGATCGACGGCAAGCCCCGCCGTTCGGTGGTCGAGAAAGGCATCGAGGCCCTGAAGGCGGTCTGGCACCGCGGCGCGGTGGACGCCGACGGCAAGACCGGCGACGGCGCCGGCATCCATGTCCAGGTGCCGCAGAAGTTCTTCAAGGACCACGTCAAGGTCATCGGCCACACCCCGCCGGAGAACAATCTGGCGGTCGGTCAGGTCTTCCTGCCGCGCATCAGCCTGGACGCGCAGGAAGCCTGCCGCTGCATCGTCGAGACCGAGATCCTGGCCTTCGGCTACTACATCTATGGCTGGCGTCAGGTGCCGATCAACGTCGACATCATCGGCGAGAAGGCCAACGCCACCCGGCCCGAGATCGAACAGATCATCATCGGCAATTCGAAGGGTGTGTCGGACGAGCAGTTCGAACTCGACCTCTACATCATCCGCCGCCGGATCGAGAAGGCGGTGCAGAACGAGCGCATCAACGACTTCTACATCTGCTCGCTGTCGGCGCGCTCGATCATCTACAAGGGCATGTTCCTCGCCGAACAGCTCTCGACCTTCTATCCGGACCTGACCGACGACCGGTTCGAGTCGTCCTTCGCCATCTACCACCAGCGCTATTCGACCAACACCTTCCCGACCTGGCCGCTGGCCCAGCCCTTCCGCATGCTCGCCCACAATGGCGAGATCAACACGCTGAAGGGCAACGTCAACTGGATGAAGGCGCACGAGACCCGGATGGAGCATCCGGTGTTCGGCGCCAACATGGGCGACCTGAAGCCGGTGATCGGCGTCGGCCTGTCCGACTCCGGCGCGCTGGACACGGTGTTCGAGGTGATGGTCCGCGCCGGCCGCACTGCGCCGATGGTCAAGATGATGCTGGTGCCGCAGGCGCTGACCAGCTCGCAGACCACGCCGGACAACCACAAGGCCCTGATCGCCTACTGCAACTCCGTCATGGAGCCGTGGGACGGCCCGGCGGCGCTGGCGATGACCGACGGCCGCTGGGTCGTCGGCGGCATGGACCGCAACGGCCTGCGTCCGATGCGCTACACCATCACCACCGACGGCCTGATCATCGCCGGCTCCGAGACCGGCATGGTCAAGATCGAGGAGAACCAGGTGATCGAGAAGGGCCGCCTCGGCCCGGGCGAGATGATCGCCGTAGACCTCCAGGCCGGCAAGCTGTTCCACGACCGTGAGCTGAAGGACCATCTGGCCTCCCAGAAGCCCTGGGGCCAGTGGGTCAAGAACACCACGCACCTGGACGAGCTGGTGAAGTCCGCCGCGCTGAAGGGCGAGCCGTCGGAGATGGAGAAGGAGGAGCTGCGCCGTCGCCAGATGGCCTTCGGCCTCGCCATGGAAGACATGGAGCTGATCCTCCACCCGATGGCGGAGGACGGCAAGGAAGCCATCGGCTCGATGGGCGACGACAGCCCGATCGCCGTGCTGTCCGACAAGTACCGCGGCCTGCACCACTTCTTCCGCCAGAACTTCTCCCAGGTCACCAACCCGCCCATCGACTCGCTTCGCGAGCGCCGGGTGATGAGCCTGAAGACGCGCCTGGGCAACCTCGGCAACATCCTGGACGAGGATGAAAGCCAGACCCGGTTGCTGCAACTCGACAGCCCGGTGCTGACCACCGCCGAATTCCACGCGATGCGGGAGTATATGGGCGAGACGGCGGCGGTGATCGACGCCACCTTCCCGGTGGACGGCGGCCCCGACGCCCTGCGCGACGCGCTGCGCCGCATCCGTCAGGAGGCGGAGGATGCCGTGCGCGGCGGTGCCAACCACGTCATCCTGACCGACGAGGCGATGGGCCCGGCCCGCGCCGCCATCCCGGCCATCCTGGCGACCGGTGCGGTCCACACCCACCTGATCCGCTCGAACCTGCGCACCTTCACCTCGCTGAACCTGCGCACGGCGGAATGCCTGGACACTCATTACTTCGCGGTGCTGATCGGCGTCGGCGCCACCACCGTCAACGCCTATCTCGCCCAGGAAGCGGTGGCCGAGCGCCAGCGCCGCGGCCTGCTCGGTTCGCTGTCGCTGGAAAAGGCGATGACGAACTACAAGAAGGCCATCGACGACGGCCTGCTGAAGATCATGTCCAAGATGGGCATCTCGGTCATCAGCAGCTACCGCGGCGGCGGCAACTTCGAGGCCATCGGCCTCAGCCGCGCCCTGGTCGCCGAGCATTTCCCGGCGATGGTCAGCCGCATCTCCGGCATCGGCCTGAACGGCATCCAGAAGAAGGTCCTGGAGCAGCATGCGCTGGCCTATGCCGGCGAGGCGCTGCCCCTGCCGGTCGGCGGCTTCTACCGCTTCCGCAAGTCGGGCGACCGCCATGGCTGGGAGGGTGGGATCATCCACACCCTGCAGCAGGCCGTCACCAACGACAGCTACACCACCTTCAAGAAGTATTCGGAGCAGGTGAACAAGCGGCCGCCGATGCAGCTGCGCGACCTGCTGGAGTTCCGCACCACCAAGGCCGCCGTTCCGGTGGACGAGGTGGAGAGCATCACCGCGATCCGCAAGCGCTTCATCACGCCGGGCATGTCGATGGGCGCCCTGTCGCCCGAGGCGCACGGCACGCTGAATGTCGCCATGAACCGCATCGGCGCCAAGTCCGACTCGGGCGAGGGCGGTGAGGATCCGGCGCGCTTCCGTCCCGACAAGAACGGCGACAACTGGAACTCCGCCATCAAGCAGGTGGCGTCGGGCCGCTTCGGCGTCACCGCCGAGTACCTGAACCAGTGCCGCGAGCTGGAGATCAAGGTCGCCCAGGGCGCCAAGCCCGGCGAAGGCGGCCAGCTGCCCGGCTTCAAGGTGACGGAGATGATCGCGCGGCTGCGTCACTCGACGCCGGGCGTCATGCTCATCAGCCCGCCGCCGCACCACGACATCTATTCGATTGAGGATCTGGCGCAGCTCATCTACGACCTGAAGCAGATCAACCCGGACGCCAAGGTCACGGTGAAGCTGGTCAGCCGGTCGGGCATCGGCACCATCGCCGCCGGTGTCGCCAAGGCCAATGCCGACATCATCCTGATCTCCGGCAACTCCGGCGGCACCGGCGCGTCCCCGCAGACCTCGATCAAGTTCGCCGGCCTGCCCTGGGAGATGGGCCTGTCGGAGGTCCATCAGGTCCTGACGCTGAACAAGCTGCGCCACCGCGTGCGGCTGCGCACCGACGGCGGCCTGAAGACCGGCCGCGACATCGTCATCGCCGCCATGCTGGGCGCGGAAGAGTTTGGCATCGGCACCGCCAGCCTGATCGCCATGGGCTGCATCATGGTCCGGCAGTGCCATTCCAACACCTGCCCGGTCGGCGTCTGCGTCCAGGACGAGAAGCTGCGCGAGAAGTTCGTCGGCACGCCGGAGAAGGTCGTCAACCTCTTCACCTTCCTGGCCGAAGAGGTCCGCGAGATCCTGGCCCGCCTGGGCTTCCGCTCGCTGACCGAGGTGATCGGCCGCACCGACCTGCTGCATCAGGTCAGCCGCGGCGGCGCCCATCTCGACGACCTCGACCTCAACCCGCTTCTGGCCCAGGTCGATCCCGGCGAGAACGCGCGCTACTGCACCCTGCAGGGCCGCAACGAGGTGCCGGACACGCTGGACGCCCGCATCGTCGCCGATGCCCGCCCGCTGTTCGAGGAAGGCGAGAAGATGCAGCTCGCCTACAACGCCCGCAACACGCAGCGCGCCATCGGCACGCGGTTGTCCTCGATGGTGACGCGGAAGTTCGGGATGTTCGGGCTGCAGCCCGGCCACATCACCGTCCGCCTGCGCGGCACCGCCGGCCAGTCGCTGGGCGCCTTCGCGGTCCAGGGCATCAAGCTGGAGGTGATGGGCGACGCCAACGACTATGTCGGCAAGGGCCTGTCGGGCGGCACCATCGTGGTCCGCCCGGCCACCAGCAGCCCGCTGGAGTCGAACAAGAACACCATCATCGGCAACACGGTGCTGTACGGCGCCACCGCCGGCAAGCTGTTCGCCGCCGGTCAGGCCGGTGAGCGGTTCGCGGTGCGCAACTCCGGCGCCACCGTGGTGGTGGAGGGCTGCGGCTCCAACGGCTGCGAGTACATGACCGGCGGCACGGCGGTCATCCTGGGCAAGGTCGGCGACAACTTCGCCGCCGGCATGACTGGGGGCATGGCCTACCTGTACGATCCGGAGGACTCGCTGCCGCTGCACATCAACGAGGAAAGCGTCATCTTCCAGCGGATCGAGGTGTCCCATTACGAGGCCCAGCTCCGCGCCCTGATCGAGGAGCACGTCGCCGAGACGCAGAGCCGTTTCGCCGCCGAGATCCTCAACGACTGGCAGCGCGAACTCGGCCACTTCTGGCAGGTGGTTCCTAAGGAAATGCTGCACCGTCTGGCCGTGCCGGTGACCCTGCCGCGCGCCATCCCGGCGGAGTGATAAACGCCCTCTCCCGCCCCGGGAGAGGGAGGGGACCCGCGCCGCAAGGCGTGGGGAGGGTGAGGGGCGAGGCGAGGATCGAGAACCATCCGGTTCCTTGGATCACCCCTCACCCTTCCCATGCTCCGCATGGGCCCCTTCCCTCTCCCGGGACGGGAGAGGGAGTCGCAGAGCGGACATGAAAACGGCGCGCCATCCGGCAGGACGGCGCGCCGTTTTTCTTTTGCGGTTGCGTCAACCGGCGGTCGGGGGCAGTTCCAGCACCATGACGATGCTGTCGAAGCGGTTGCCGGGCGGAAACTCCATTGAAGTCCGACCGGTCGCGACGAAGCCGGCCGAGGCATAGAACTCCTCCGCCACCAGGCTGGCGTAGCACAGCATCCGCGATGCGCCCGCCGCGGCGGCATCCGCGACGCAGCGGTCGAGCAGCGCCCGCCCGACGCCACGGCGCAGCCAGTCGGGACGAGTGGCGAAGTGCCGGACATGGGCCAGTCCGGGCTGCGGCGCACGGGTCGGCTCGCCCGGCCAGTCGAAGCTCCAGCCGCCGCAGCCGACCGGCGTGCCGTCCGCCGCCTCTGCCAGATGATAGGTTCCGGCGCCCAGAAGCGCCGGATTCGATCGGGTGATGATCGGCAGCACCCGCTCCATCACCTCCGGCGGATAGCCGGCGGGCATCAGGGCCGGGTAGGAGGCTGCCAGCACCGTATCCACCGCGCCGGCATCGTCCGGCCACGCCCGGCGGATGGTAAAGGCGGGATCGCTCAAGGCTCGAATTCCCACGGCTCCGCCTTGGCCGCCGCGATCCACTCCCGCATCGCCGGCAGCGCCAGCACCGCGTCCATATAGGCGCGCGACTCGGGCGACACCGCGACGCCATAGGTTTCCAGCCGCATCACCACCGGGGCGAACATGGCGTCGGCGATGGTGAAGGCGCCGAACAGGAACGGCCCGCCCGCCGGCTTGCCGAAGCGGGCGCGGGCATCGGCCCACAGCGCCTCGATCCGGGCGATGTCGGCGGCGGTCGCCTCGGTCATGCCCTGGCCCTTGCGGTCGCGGTTGAGGTCCATCGACATGGTGGTGCACAGGGAGACGAAGCCGGAATGCATCTCCGCCGACACCGCCCGCGCCACCGCCCGCGCCGCCCGGTCCGCCGGCCACAGCCCGGCATCGGGCGCCAGCTCCGCCACATATTCGCAGATCGCCAGCGAGTCCCAGACGGTCAGCCCGTCATGGATCAGGGTGGGCACGCGGCCCGACGGCGAATGCGCCGCGATGCGCGCGGCGGTGTCGGGCTGGCGCAGGGGAATGACGGTCTCGGTGAAGGCCAGCCCGGTGTGCTTGAGCGCCAGCCAGGGGCGCAGCGACCAGGACGAATAGGTCTTGTTCCCAATCACCAGGGTCAGGTCGGACATCGGACGGCACCTTTCGAAACGGGCAAACAGCGGGGGCGTGAGCATGACCCACCTCACGGACCGCAACAAGCCTTCCGGTTGCGCCGGGGCAGGCATCTGCCCTACCCGCGCGACAAACCTCCTCCGGATGTTTCATTGGAGCGGCTATACTGAGCAGCTGGATGGGCGGCTGAATGGGTGGATGGGCCATCCATTTGGAAAACGTCGTTGATCTGTGGCTTTCCGCGAGGCACTCGATGACCCGGAAACTGTTCTGGGACGATCCCTACCGCACCCGCCTGGAAACCCGCATTGCCGGGGTGGACGGCGACGAGGTCACGTTGGAGGCCACCATCCTCTACGCGCTTTCCGGTGGGCAGGAGAGCGATGCCGGCACCATCGGCGGCTTCGAGGTGCTGGAAGCCCGCAAGGACGGCCGCGAGATCCGCTACAGGCTTGCGCCCGGCCACCGCCTCGCCCCCGGCGACGCCGTTGCGGTGGCGATCGACTGGGAGCGCCGCTACCGGCTGATGCGCCTGCACTTCGCGGCCGAGATCGTGCTTGAACTGGTGATGGCCCGTCTGCCCGGCATCCACAAGATCGGCGCCCACATCGCCGCCGACAAGGCGCGCATCGACTTCGCCTGGAACGAGCCGCTGACCCCACTGCTGCCCGACTTCGCCGGACAGGCGGCACGGATCGTCGCCGCCGACACCCCCATCCTGAGCGGTTTCAGCGACGAGGCCGCCGAACGCCGCTTCTGGGAGATCCCCGGCTTCGCACGGGTTCCCTGCGGCGGCACGCATCTGCGCCGAACGGGCGAGATCGGCGCGCTGACGCTCAAGCGTCGCAACACCGGCAAGGGCAAGGAGCGCATTGAAATCGCGCTGGCCGATGCTCAGGCATCGCCCGTGCCCCGGCCGGAAAGCGAATAAATCCCCGGCCGGCAACCGACGCCCAGAGCGTGCCCGGCATCGGCACGCCGGCCCTCCTGCGCCATGCCGGTTCATTCAACCGCTGGCGGATTCCCCTCCCTGTGCTAGGATAATTTGCCTACGGGATTGGGAGGTCGTGGCATGTCCCCGATGTGTCGTTCCATTGCAGCAGATCGCCCCTCGCCCATCCGGCGCGCGGAACGCTGGAACATCGTCGGAAAACTGTTTCATGGTGTTTCATCCGTTCCATCCACCCCAGCCGAAACGGCGGGACGGGCGTCTATGGCGCCCGGATGGAACAGTGGAACATGCCTGGAAAAACGTTCCACCCTGTTCCATCCGCCGGTTTTCACACCCCGCCCATGCCTGCCCGGCGCATGCCACCCCTTTCCAGCCGCCGCCCGGCGCGCCATCCTTGGGGGATGGGCATCCGCATCGGATGCGCGACGTGATCTCGTGAGAAGGATCCTCAGTCTTGCTCGCCACCCTGCTTGCCGTTGACGGTCCGGACACCGTCGCCCTCACCCCCGTGACCAAGGCCGGGTTGGCCGACTGGCTGGCCGGGCAATCGCCGGCCGTCGCCTCCTGGGTCAAGGCGGTGGGCTTCACCGGCGAGGCCGGATCGACCGTGTTCCTGCCGGGGCCGGACGGCGCCATCGCCCATGTGCTGGCCGGCGTGTCGGCCGTCGACGATCTGTGGGCCTTCGCCGGCCTGCCCGCCTCGCTGCCGGCCGGCTCCTACCGGATCGACGCGGCGCTGGACGCGCGGGCGGCGACGCGGGCGGCACTGGGCTGGGCGCTCGGCAGCTATCGTTTCAGCCGCTACAAGAAGCCGCCGGAGAAGGGCTTCGCCAATCTGGTCTGGCCGGCGGAGGCCGACCACGGCGAAGTGGAGCGGGCGGCGACCGCCACCTGGCTGGTGCGCGATCTGGTGAACACCCCCGCCAGCGACATGGGACCGGCGGAACTGGCCCAGGCGGCGCAGGATCTGGCCGCCGAGTTCGACGCGGCGGTCGAGGTGATCGTCGGGCAGGACCTGCTCGACCGCGACTATCCCGCCATCCACGCCGTCGGCCGCGCCAGCCCGCGCGAACCGCGGCTGATCGACCTGCGCTGGGGCAACCCGGAACACCCCAAGGTCACCATCGTCGGCAAGGGCGTCTGCTTCGACACCGGCGGGCTGGACCTGAAGCCGTCGTCCGCCATGCTGATCATGAAGAAGGACATGGGTGGGGCGGCGCATGCGCTGGCGCTCGGCCGGATGATCATGATGGCCGGGCTTCCGGTGCGGCTGCGCGTGCTGGTGCCGGCGGTGGAGAATGTCGTGTCGGGCGACAGCTTCAAGCCGCAGGACGTGCTGAAGACGCGCAAGGGCCTGACGGTGGAGGTCGGCAACACCGACGCCGAGGGACGCCTGATCCTGTGCGATGCCCTGGCCGAGGCGGATTCGGAGAAGCCGGAGCTGCTGATCGACTTCGCCACCCTGACCGGCGCCGCCCGCGTGGCGCTCGGCCCCGACCTGCCGGCGCTGATGTGCAACGACGACGCGCTGGCCAACGACCTGACGGAGGCCGGAACGGCGGTCGACGACCCGATGTGGCGGCTGCCGCTGTGGGCGCCCTACCGCAAGGGGCTGGACAGCAAGGTGGCCGACATCAACAACGTCACCACCAACGGCTTCGCCGGCGCCATCACCGCCGGGCTGTTCCTGCAGGAATTCGTGTCGAAGGGCACGCCCTGGGCGCATCTCGACACCTATGCCTGGAACGGTTCGGCCCGTCCCGGCCGTCCGGAAGGCGGCGAGGCGCTGGGCCTGCGCGCTGCCTATGCGGTGATCGCCAAGCGGTTCGGCTGACGGTACAGCCGCGGAAGACGGCAGGAGGGGCGGGGAATGGGCTGAATTTGTCCCCGCCTTTCTCCCGTGAGAGGATGGAATGCCACAGAAGATCGTATTAAAACGGAAGATCAGGAAACCTGACGTGTAAGAATGAACCGCTCGCCCCCAACGCGAGGTGGGCGGTGGCGGTGGCGGCGGAGGCGGACAGATGGCGTTGAAGGTTCGCGAGGATTACCGGACCCTCACCGGCCCGGAAAAGGCCGCCATCATGATGCTCGCGCTGGGCGAGGAGCATGCCACCAGACTGTTCTCACTGATGGACGACGAGGAGATCAAGGAACTGTCCCAGGTGATGGCGAACCTGGGCACGGTGTCGGCCAACCTGATCGAACGCCTGTTCGTCGAGTTCGCCGAGCAGATGTCGGCCACCGGATCGCTCGTCGGCTCCTTCGACTCGACCGAGCGCCTGCTGCTGAAGACCCTGCCGAAGGACAAGGTCGACCAGATCATGGAGGAAATCCGTGGTCCGGCCGGCCGCACCATGTGGGACAAGCTGGCGAACGTCAACGAGTCGGTGCTGTCCAACTACCTGAAGAACGAGTATCCGCAGACCGTCGCCGTCGTGCTGTCCAAGATCCGTCCCGAACATGCCGGCCGCGTGCTGACCCAGCTGCCGGAAAGCTTCGCCATGGAAGTCATCATGCGCATGCTGCGCATGGAGGCGGTGCAGAAGGAGGTTCTGGACGACGTCGAGCGCACGCTCCGCACCGAGTTCATGACCAACCTCGCCCGCACCAGCCGCCGCGACAGCCACGAGATGCTGGCGGAGATCTTCAACGGTCTGGACCGCACCACCGAGCACCGCTTCATGGCCGCCCTGGAGGAACGCAACCGCGACAGCGCAGAGCGCATCAAGTCGCTGATGTTCACCTTCGAGGATCTGTCGAAGCTCGATCCCAGCGGCGTCCAGACGATGCTGCGCACGGTCGACAAGCAGAAGCTGGGAACCGCATTGAAGGGGGCTTCGGAAACGCTGAAGGACCTGTTCTTCTCCAATATGTCCGAGCGCGCCGCCAAGATCCTGCGCGAGGATATGGCGGCGATGGGTCCGGTGCGCGTCCGCGACGTGGACGAGGCGCAGATGTACATGGTCCAGTTGGCGAAGGACCTTGCCGCCCGCGGCGAACTGGTCATCTCCGAGGGCGGCGGCGAGAACGAGCTGATCTACTGATCGGGAGGACGGGGTGCCCAGCGGAAAGGACGATTGGGTGGCGGTGCGCCGCGATGCGGAGACCGGCATCGAAACCATCCGCGCCCATTTCCGCGGCCATGCCTATGACCTGCACGACCATGACGAGCTTCTGGTCGGCGTCACCGAGCAGGGGGTGCAGGCCTTCCGCTGCCGGCGGCGGCTGCACACCAGCGTCCCCGGCCGCGTCATCCTGATCGAACCCGGCGAGGCCCATGACGGCCACAGTCCGGGGGAAGAGGGCTTCACCTATGCCATGCTCTATCTGCCGGTGCCGCTACTGTCCGCCCGCAGCGAGGCGCTGCGCAGCCTGATGCCGCGGGGTGGCGGCATGCCGCTGGGCTTCCGCGACACGCTGGCCGACGATCCCGGCCTTGCAGCGACGATCCGCTCCGCCTTCCTGGCCCTGCACCAGCGCGAGGGGCGGCTTGCTCGCGACCTGTCGGTCGACCGGCTGGCGGCGAGGCTGGCCGGCCATCTCACGCCGCTGGAGGAGCGCCGGCCGCTGCGTCCCGACCGCGCCGCCGCCCTGGCGCGTGAGCTGCTGCATGCCCGGATGGCCGAGGATGTCGGGCTGGACGAGCTGGCGGCGGCGGCCGGCGTCGACCGCTTCCGGCTGAACCGCGCCTTCCGCGCCGCCTTCGGCCTGTCGCCGCACGCCTATCTGGTCCGGCTGCGCCTGCGCGCCGCCCGGCGAAGGCTGGCCGAGGGCGAGACGCCGGCCCTGGTTGCGGCGGAAGTCGGGTTCGCCGACCAGAGCCATCTCGGCCGCTGGTTCCGTCGCGCCTATGGCCTGACGCCGGCCGCCTATCGCGATCTGTGCACGAACGTTCCAGACTGAGGCGCGATCATCCGGCATCTGATTGGGCAAAGGAGACCATTGCCATGCCCGATAGCCTGATGCCCGAGACAATGTCCGCCGACGCTCCCGTCCGCTTCGACACCAAGGTTGCGCTGGTCATCCGCGCCGACCTGGCCGTGTGGCAGAAGCTCAACGTCGCCGCCTTCCTCGCCACCGGGATCGCCGCCGCGGCGCCGGACGCGCTGGGGGAGGAGTATGTCGACGGCGCCGGCCGGCGCTATGGCCGGATGCTGGGTCAGCCGATGATGATCTTCGCCGCCGACGGCGGGCAACTGCGGGCCGTCCGCGATGCCGCGCTGGAACGGGGGCTGACGCTGGTGCCCTATGTCGCCGCGATGTTCGGCACCGGCCACGACGCCGCCAATCGCGCGGCTTTCCAGGCAGAGGACCCGAACGCGCCCGATCTGGTCGGGCTAGCCCTGCGCGGGCCGAAGAAGGCGGTCGACAAGACGGTGAAGGGACTTGCCCTGCACGGATGAGGGGTCCCCCTGCCCGTCACAGCTCCTGCGGTACCGTGATCGTCACGGCGGTGCCGGCGCCCGGCTTGCTGTCGAAGGCAAGCCGGCCGCCGAGCGGCCCGGTCACCGTGTTGAAGACCACCGCCAGCCCCAGCCCCTTGTGGCCGCGGCCGCGGGCGGTGGTGAAGAAGGCGTCGGTCAGGGTCGGCAGGTTGCTGGCCGGAATGCCGGCGCCGCGGTCGCGGACGGTCACGCTCCAGGCCGGAACGGCATCCAGCATCGCCGTCCGGATCGTCACCTCGACTTCGCCCGGACCGCCGCCATAGCCATGGGCGGCGGCGTTGGCGAACAGGTGGTGCAGCACCCGCTCCAGATGCGGGGCACAGCCGATCCAGGGGCAGGCGGGACCCGGTGCGACCCGGATGGCCAGCGGCAGGTCGGGATGCTGGACGGCGAACAGGGCCGCCGCATCCTCCGCCATGCGGCGCAACTCCAGCGCCTCCAGCGGTTCGGAGTTCTGGCAGGCGGCGATGGCGGAAAACGCCTCCACCAGTTCCACCGCACGGGCGAGGTTGGCGTCGAGCAATGCTGCCGGTTCGCGCAGTTCCTCGGACGACAGCGGGCCGCTGCCGGGCCGGGCGAGATCCTGCAGGTGGCTGGCGGCGGTGACGCAGACGCCGAGCGGCGTGTTCAGTTCATGCGCCAGCCCGGTCACCGCCTGGGTGATGGCGCGCTGACGGGCCAGCGCGGATTCGGCGATGCGGGCGCGTCGCTCCAGATCCTCGCGCACCACCCGCTCCGACACCTCGCGGATCATCCGGCTGAGTTCGCGCAGCAGCTTCGCCAGCAGGTCGGGCGAGGGGGAGATCAGCGCCAGGAACAGGTCGCGTTCCAGTTCGAACACCGTCACCGGCGTGGCGGCGATGACGGAGGCGGAGCGGGCGCCGCCGTCGATCAGCGCCATCTCGCCGAAACAGTCGCCGGCGCGGCGGAAGCCGACCTCCACCTGACCGCCGAAGGGGTCGTTGCGCACCACCCGCACGGTGCCGTCGAGCAGGACGTAGAGCGAGCTGGCGACGTCTCCCTCGCGCATCAGCACCGTGCCGGCCGGGGCGTCGAACACCCGCCCGCGCGATGCCACGGCGGCGCGCTCCTCCGGCGAGAAGGCCTCGAACAGGACGATGCCGTCGAGGATCCCGCCGGGCGTGGTGATGCCGGTGGCTGCGCTGGTCATGGCTGAGGGATGCTCCGAAAGGGCTTCGTCCCGGCAGCATAGACCAAGCGGCCGGGGCACCGCGACACGTTAACCGATGCTTTCGCGAATCGGAAACCTGCTTTCCCGCGACAGGCGGTCCAGCAGGCCACGCGATCCGGCCTCGCACAGGTCCAGCACCTCTTCGAACCCGTTGGGGCCGCCGTAATAGGGATCGGGCACCTCCCGTCCTTCCAGACCGGGCGCGTCGTCCAGGAACAGGCGGAGCGCGGCGGTGGTGCCCGCCGGGGCGATGCGGCGCAGCTGGGCCAGATGACCGTGGTCCATCGCCAGGATATGGTCGAAGCGGGTGAAGTCGGCCGCCACCACCTTGCGGGCGCGCAAGGAGGACAGGTCGACGCCACGGGCAAGAGCCGCACGCTGCGTGCGCGGGTCGGGCGGCTCGCCGACGTGGTAGCTGTGGGTGCCGGCGGAGTCGGCGGTCACATGGCTGCCGAGACCGGCGCGGTCGGCCAGATGGCGGAACACCCCCTCGGCGGTGGGCGAGCGGCAGATGTTGCCCGTGCAGACGAACAGGACCTTGACCACCTGCGGTATCCCCCTTCTTTCTTTTCAGCGGCTTTACTTCCGGGCGCGACGAGCGTACGCCGCAGCAGTTTTCCATGTGACCGGTTTCCGAACCGCTAAGGGGATCCCATGCCCTCACCCGCGCTGACCAACCGACTGCGTCCGACCGACTCGATCGTCATCCTGACCGGGGCCGGGATTTCCAAGGAATCGGGGCTGGACACCTTCCGCTGCGCCGGCGGCATCTGGAGCCAGGTCGATCTGGAGGATGTGGCGACGCCTGAAGGGTTCGCGCGCAATCCCGATCTGGTCCACCGCTTCTACAACGACCGCCGCCGCGGCCTTGCCGACCCTGCGGTGCAGCCCAACGCGGCGCACCGGGCGCTGGCGGAGCTGGAGCGGCGCTGGAAGGGCAACGTCCTGCTGGTGACGCAGAACATCGACGATTTGCACGAGCGCGGCGGGTCGGTAGCGCCGCTGCACATGCATGGCGAGTTGCTGAAGGCCTTCTGCCTGCATTGCCGCACGGTGACGGAGGTGCAGGGCGACCTGTCGGTGCACGACCATTGCCTGACCTGCGGGCGCAAGGGCGGCATGCGGCCCGACGTGGTGTGGTTCGGCGAGATGCCCTATCAGATGGAGCGCATCCAGCGGGCGCTGGAGGAATGCGACCTGTTCGTGTCGATCGGCACCTCCGGCCATGTCTATCCCGCCGCCGGGTTCGTGGCGGAGGCACGGTCTGCCGGCGCCTATACGGTCGAGCTGAACCTGGAACCGTCGGAGGGCGCCTCCTATTTCCACAGCTCCATCCACGGCCCGGCGACCCAGGTGGTGCCGGCCTTCGTCCAGGATTTGCTGACGCTTGTCTGATGACATTGCCGAAGGCGGCTCAAGCCTCGACCGCCTGTTCGCGAGGGTGCGCGCCTGCACGCTGTGTGCGGGGGTGCTGCCCCATGGCTGCCGCCCGGTCGTGCGCGGCAGCCCGACCGCCCGCCTGCTGATCGTCGGGCAGGCGCCCGGCGCGCGGGTGCATGCCAGCGGCATTCCCTGGGACGATCCCTCCGGCGACCGGCTGCGCAAGTGGCTGGCGATGGACCGCGCCGCCTTCTACGACGAATCCCGCATCGCCGTGGTGCCGATGGGGCTGTGCTATCCCGGGACCATGCCGAAGGGCGGCGATTACCCGCCGCGGCCCGAATGCGCGCCGCTGTGGCACCCGCCGCTGCTCGACGCGCTGTCGGGCGTGCGGCTGACCCTGCTGATCGGGCAGTACGCCCAGACGCATTACCTGGGCGAGCGGCGCAAGGCGACGATGACGGAGACGGTGGCGAGCTGGCGCGAGTACGGCCCGGCCTTCATGCCGCTGCCGCACCCGAGCTGGCGCAACACCGCCTGGCTGAACCGCAACCCCTGGTTCGATGAGGAGCTGGTGCCGGCACTGCGCCGCCGGGTGGCCGACGCGCTGGAGGGCTGAACGGCCCTGCCCCGCCCTACTCCCCCCGCCTACTCCATGGTCTCGATCCGCTCCATGTCCTCGTCGGAGAAGCCGAAATGGTGGCCGATCTCGTGGATCAGGACATGGCGGACGATGGCGGGCAGCTCCTCCCCCGTCTCGCACCAGTAATCCAGGATCGGGCGGCGGTAGAGGAAGATCATGTCCGGCCCGCCGCGCAGGTCGGCGACGCTTTGCCGCGTCAGATCCACGCCCCGATAGAGCCCCAACAGGTCGAATGGGCTTTCCAGCTCCATCTCCCGCTCGGTATCCTCATCGGGAAAATCCTCGACATGGATGACGAGGTTCCCGACCGGGGCGAGCAGCTCCGCCGGGATGGTGTCGAGCGCCTCTTCGGCCATGCGCTCCAGGTCTTCGACCGTGGGCGGAACCGTATGGGGACCTGAAGGTTTCCGTATCATGCCGCAGAAGGTAGCGAACCGCCGCCCGTTCGCCAAGAAGCTGCGGGCGGCAAAAGAGTGACGAAGGAAAGGGAGGTCATCATGTCCGATCGCCTTGTCGGTGCGCCCCGCCAGACGGCGCTGAAGGAACTGCACGGCTGGGCGGAGGTGTTGGAGCGCGACGCCATCCGCAAGACCTACCATTTCGCCGACTTCCCAGCCGCCTGGGGCTTCATGACCCAGGTCGCCCTGCTGGCCGAGAAGACCGGCCACCATCCCGAATGGTTCAACGATGTCGGCCGGGTCGAGGTGATCCTGTATACCCGCAGCGCCGACGCCGTGACCCAGGCCGACATCGACTTCGCCCACCGCCTGGACCAGATGGCGCCGCTGCACGACCGCTGAGGTGGCTGGCACGGGAGCAAACGCCCGCCCCTGCTGTTACTCTTGTCCCGTCGGCAGCCCGCCGGCGGGACTCCAGACCCGTGCAGCGCGGAGCCGCCGACCATGCCGAAACCCTTGACCCTGTCCATCCCCCACTCGCTCGGCCGGGCGGAGGCCAAGCGCCGGCTGGTCGACGGCATGGGCGAGGTGCGGGCGCGCCTCAGCGCCGTGGCGGCCAGTGTCGACGACAGCTGGACCGAAGACCGCCTGAACTTCCGCGTCGTGGCGCTGGCCCAGACCATCGCCGGCCACATCGACGTGCTGGACGACAGCGTCGAGATGGAGGTGCAGCTGCCCTGGGCGCTAGCGCTTCTGGCCGACAAGATCAAGAACAAGGTGACCCGCCAGGGCACGCTGATGCTGGAGAAGAAGTAAGGGTTTGTGGGGAGTTGTCGGCTGACGATGCCCCCTCCCCAACCCTCCCCCGCTCTCGCGGGAGAGGGAGCGAGTGCTTGATTGGGAAGGCAGCGGCAGTCCCTCCCCTGCGAAGCGGGGGAGGTTAGGAGGGGGCAATCGAAGCCCGCACCTCCCCACCTATCCTTACCTCCCCTACCCCTCCGAAGGCTCCTCCACCTTGCGCCGCGCCAGCGGGTGGTGGTCGTGCATGACCTTCTTCAGCCGTTCGGTCACCACGTGCGTGTAGATCTGCGTCGTCGCGATGTCCGCATGGCCCAGCATCTTCTGAACGGAACGCAGGTCGGCGCCATGGTCGAGCAGATGGGTGGCGAAGGCGTGGCGCAGGACGTGGGGGCTGACCTTCTCCGGGTCGATGCCGGAGTCGATGGCGAGTTGCTTCAACAGCTGGGCGAAGCGCTGGCGCGTCAGATGTCCCTCAGCTGAACTGCGGGAGGGAAACAGAAACGGGCTGTGCCCGGCCTCCGCACCAGCAGCTGGCGGGATGAAGTGGCCGCGGAACGGGATGTAGCCGGCCAATGCCGCGAGCGCCGGGTCGGACAGCGGCACCATCCGTTCCTTGCCGCCCTTGCCGCGCACCAGAAGGCCGCGGCCGTCGCGCATGATCGCGGTCATCGGCAGGCCGACCAGTTCCGACACGCGCAGGCCGGTGGCGTAGAGCACCTCCAGCAGCGCCACCAGCCGCAGCCCCTCCGGCCCGCCGCGCGCCTCGGCGGTGGACAGCATGGCGCCGACCTCCGCCTCCGTCAGGATCTTGGGCAGCGGGCGGCCCTGCTTGGGGCTGTCGAGCGGCGAGGCGGGATCGTCGACGCGGCGGCCTTCGGACAGCAGGAAACGGTAGAACTGCCGCATCGCCGACAGCCGCCGCGCCACGGTGCGCGGCGCGCCGTCCTTGCTCTGCACCGCCAGATAGGCGCGGAGATCCTCGGTCCCGGCCGCCTCCAGCGCCACGCTGCGCTGGGCCAGCCAGCGGCCGAGGTCGGCAAGGTCGCGCTCGTAGGCCAGCCGCGTGTTCACCGCCGCCCCACGCTCCGCCGTCAGCATGTCGAGGAAGGCGTCCAGGTGCGGGGAGGTGGCGAGCGTGCGCGGCTTGCACGGCCGGCCGCGGCGCTTGGCGCCGGATTTGCCGGCGGCTTTGCCAGTGGCTGTGGCAGCGGCTTTGGCTGGGGGCTTGCTGCCGGTCATGGTGTCGGCGTCATGGTTGTGGTGGGTTCCTCGGGCATGAGGTCATTCGGCGGGTGAGGTGGGCACGGACGGGCCGGCGAGTGCGGCCATCGCCTCGCGGACCAGCGCACGGGCGTCCGGCTCCAGCCCGACCGCCTTCAGGTTGGCCGCCACGCGGGCGGTGACGACCGGCGGCAGGGCGGCGGGTCCGGCCTCCCCCATCAGCAGCAGGGCGACAGCCACCGTCTCGCCGATGCGCCCGCCGGCCGCCGCGTCGCCCAGCCGCTGCCACAGCGCCGGATCGACGCCGGCATCGCTGCCGCTGGGTGGGCCGGCGCCGTCGGTGGCCTTCATCCACGCCTCGTCCGGGATGGCGACTCCGGTGGCCTGGAGAAGCGCCAGCTGGCCGGCGACGCGGTTGCGGGCAAGGCCGTCGGCACCGCGCAGCGCCTCGTCCAGCCATGCGGTCAGCGCGCGCGGATCCTCGGCACCGCGCCCGGTGGCGACCACGGACAGCGGCCACAGCCAGGCGGTGTCGGCGCTCCGCCCGCTGCGCAGCGCCAGATCCTGCCATCGCCGCGCCTGATCGAGTCGGCCGAGCGCGTAATAGAGCCGGGCCGCCGCCGGTGCCAGCGCCGCAGCGTCGCCGCTCGGCGACACGCTGTCGAGCAGCCCCGCCGCGGCATTGCCGACCGGCCCGGCGCGCAGGCGCGGATCGACCAGCTCCACCGCCAGAGCGGCCAGGGCGACGCGGCGCCGCCCGTCCATCGCCGCCGCCATCGCCTGATGGACCAGGGCGCGGGTGCGGGCGCTGCGGTCGCGCTGGGCGATGTCGCGCACCCGCAGCAGCTCGTCCCCCACCGCCGGCACCTGGGCATAGAGATCCAGCAGTTGGCGGGCGTCGAGGAACAGCGAGGCCGCAGCCCGTTCGCCTGCGGCGGCGCGGGTGGCGGGATCGGTGGAAGGGTTGGTGGCAACGGCGGCCAGCGCCGGCGGGTTGTCCAGCGGCAGCCGGTCGGGCGGCACGCCGATCCGCGCCGTACGCATGGCGGCGAGCAGCAGCGGCAGCCCCTCGCCGTCGCCCTGCAGGGACAGCATCCGGGCCGGCGGCGGCGCAGCACCGGCCAGCGCCTCGGCAACCATCAGGAACGGGTCGGACCGCCGGCCGGCGCCGCGCAGCGTGGCCAGCGCCTCGTCGGTGCCGGCCTGATCGCCGACGCGGGCGCGGCAGAACAGGGCCAGCCTGCTCCAGTAGACGGAGGTGAAGCTCCTGCCGCGGGCCAGCGCCCGCGTGCAGTCCAGGCCGCCGCGCACCAGCTCCGCATCGGTCAGTGCCCTGGCCGCCGGTTCGTCCGCCGCCAACGCCGCCGGAAGCAGGTCGGACAGCTCGGCCGCCCCGGCGGGGTCGCCGAGCCGAGCCAGCTTCTCGATGCGCAGGGCGCCGAAACGGCGGGGCGGTGGCGCCTCCCCGGTCGCGACGGCGGGGGAGCCCGCGCTCAACAGCAGCCGGCGCTCCAGCGCCTTGACGGTGGGGGACGGGGTGTCGACCGGAAGCGCGGCAATCAGGGGCAGAAGCTCCGCCCGGCCGATGCCGCGCCAAGGGTCGCCGCCCAACCCCCGCATGCCGCTGAGGGTGCCGGCCCCGTCCGGGTCGGGCGCACCCAACGACTCGCTCGCGACAGGCGCCGGCCGCGCCACCATGGGGGAGACGGCGGGCGGCGGGCTCACCGCGGGCGGATAGGCCGGCACGACGACCGGGGCTGGGACCGGAGCGGGTGCGGGGGACGCCACGTCGGGCGTCAGCCGGATCGGCGGGCCGAGGGCCTGGGCGGCGGCGGCCATGGCCCATCCGGCCACCAGCAGCCCGGCCAACAGCGGAACCGCGACCCGGGGGACGCCCCCGGCCGATGGTCGGGGTTCAGCGCGGGAAGCGCTCATCCGGCAGAACCTTCTCCACCGTTTTCGACGGAGCCGGCAGATCCCACGAGGCAAGGAACACCACGCCACCGGCGATCACCAGCAACAGCAGGACGAAGAGGATCGAGAGAAACCGGCTCATGGCACCAGGGACGTGTTGTGTCGGAAAAAACGGAGGAGCGGAGCTACCACGCCCTGCGTCCGCAGGGCTTGGGACAAGCAATGGCTTTTCTGCTAAAGCATCCGCGGCCCCGGCCGGGGGCCGGGAGGCGGCGCAGTGTAGCCACAGGTCGGACCGCGGCGCAACCCGTCCCCGGCCCGTTCACGGGTCATCTCCAGCCCGTCCACCCGATCACCGGGCAGGGCCGGGGCGCTTGTGCCGGCCAGCTTTCGGCGGGTATGAGTGTTGTCTGTTTCAGCGGTGTGACGGCCTGCGAGGACATGGGCCGGGGACATGGGCCGGGGACATGGGCCGTGGACATGGGCCTGCTGGCATCGAAGGGTACGAGTGGCGGATCGGATGGATGTGATGGGACTGCGCAAGGCGATGACGGCCCAAGGTCCGGGAACAGGTCCGGGCACGGGTGCGGCGGAGGATGCGGAGCCGCTGCTTCCGCGCACCGTGGTGCTGGTCGGGCTGATGGGGGCCGGCAAGAGCGCCATCGGGCGCCGGCTGGCGACGCGCCTGCACCTGCCCTTCCGCGACGCCGACACCGAGATCGAGGCGGCGGCCGGCTGCACCATCGCCGAAATCTTCGCCCGCGACGGCGAACCGGTCTTCCGCTCCGTCGAACGCCGCATCATCAGCCGTCTGGTGAAGGACGAGCCGGTGCATATCCTGGCGACCGGCGGCGGCGCCTTCATGGACCCGGAGACCCGCGCCGCCATCCGCGAGCATGGCGTGTCGGTCTGGCTGCGCGCCGAGCTGGACGTGCTGGTCGCCCGCACCGCCCGGCGCACCCACCGCCCCATCCTGAACCAGGGCGACCCGCGCGCCATCCTGGGCCGGCTGATGGAGCAGCGTTATCCCATCTATGCCGAGGCCGACCTGACCGTGGTCAGCGACGAACGTCCGCCCGACGTGACGGTGGAACTGGTGATCGACGCGCTGGAGGCGCATTTCGGCGTCCAGCTTCCCCACCGTGCGCCGCGCGGCGGACGGCCCGGCAAGAGCGACACCCCCAAGACCGACGCTCCCAAGACAGACGCCTCCTGATCCTCTTCTCCGCCCCCTTCCCGATCCACCAGCTTCGCGGACTGCCCCGATGACCTCCGTCTCCGCCAACACCCCGGCCGCACCCGACACCGTCCGCCTGGAGCTGGGCGCCCGCAGCTACGACATCCTGGTCGGCGACGGCGTGCTGGCCAATGCCGGCGAGCGCATCGCCGCCGTCACCCGCGGCCGGGCGCCCATCGTGGTGACCGACGCCAACGTGGCGCCGCTGCATCTGGACACGCTGAACGCCGCGATGCAGCGGGCGGGGATCGCGCCGCAGCCGGCCATCGTCCTGCCGGCCGGTGAGAAGACCAAGGACTTCGCCCATTTCCAGCAGCTGATGGACGACATCCTGGGCCGCGGCATCGAGCGGTCGACCGTCCTTCTGGCGCTGGGCGGCGGGGTGATCGGCGACATCACCGGCTTCGCCGCGGCGTCGGCGCTGCGCGGCATCGACTTCATCCAGGTGCCGACGACTCTGCTGTCCCAGGTCGACAGCTCGGTCGGCGGCAAGACCGGCATCAACAGCCGCCACGGCAAGAACCTGATCGGCGCCTTCCACCAGCCACGGCTGGTCATCGCCGACACCGCCACGCTGGACACCCTGCCCCGCCGCGAGGTGCTGGCCGGCTATGCCGAGGTGGTGAAATACGGCCTGATCCGCCAGCCCGACTTCTTCGCGTGGCTGGAGCGGAACGGCCGGCGGGTGGTGGACGGAGACAGCGATGCCCGGCGCCATGCGGTGACGGTCAGCTGCCGCGCCAAGGCCGACATCGTCGGTGTGGATGAGCGGGAGAGCGGCGACCGCGCGCTGCTGAACCTGGGCCACACCTTCGGCCATGCGCTGGAGGCGGCGACCGGCTTCGGCCAGACCCTGCTGCATGGCGAGGCGGTGGCGATCGGCATGGTGCTGGCCTTCGACCTGTCGGTCCGGCAGGGGCTGTGCCCGGCCGAGGACGCCCGGCGCGCCCGCGCCCATCTGGCCGAGGTCGGCCTGCCGGTGCGCCCGGCCGACATTCCCGGCGTCGCCTGGGACGTCGATGGGCTGGTGAGGTCGATGGCCAAGGACAAGAAGGTGCAGGACGGCCGCATCACCTTCATCCTGGCCGACCGCATCGGCAACGCCTTCACCCGCCGCGATGTCGATGCCGCCGCCGTCCGCGCCGTGCTGGACGAGTCGGTCCGGTCCGCCTGATCCGCTATATCACGGACAATCCGCCTTTCGCACAATAGCCGCGCCGACGGTTGCCCGCCCATACTCCCCCGACAAGACCGCGGCCATTCCGCCGCGGCGGAATCGGGGAGGATGGGTGATGAAGGCAATGATGGGCATGTCGGCCGTTGCGGTCCTGCTGCTGGCGGCGGCGCCAGCCATGGCGCTGGAGGTGCGCGAGCAGGCGACGATCAAGGCGCCGATCGAGCAGGTGTGGAAACAGATCGGCCCCTTCTGCGCCATCGGCGACTGGCATCCGGCAGTGGAGAGCTGCAATCTTCGCAAGACCGGGAAAAGCCAGGAGCGTGACCTCGCGCTGAAGGGCGGCGGCGCCATTCAGGAACGGCTGACCGGCCTGTCCGCCGCCAAGCACCGGATGCGCTACACGCTGCTGAGCGGACCGCTGCCGGTGAAGAACTACAACTCCACCATCCGGCTGAGCGCGGTGGATGCCCACACCACCCGCATCACCTGGTCCTCGCACTTCGAGGCCAAGGGCGCCTCCGACGCCGAAGCCCGCAAGGCCATCGCCGGCATCTACACCAGCGGCTTCGACGGGCTGCGCAAGCGGTTGGAATCCGCCCAGTAACCGCGCCGGCGGCAAAGACATACCGCGATATGCGGTAAGTTCCCAGCAATCGGTTCTATTGACTATCCGTGCATCAAGCTGACAGGATCGGTATGCCGCGCTGCGAAATCGCGGTCGAGTGCATCGTTCGTCCACAAAACCTGCAATCACGAGGGAGACGGGACACATGCCGACACGCCGACTGATGCCTGACGTCATCAAGAACCAGGAGCTGTCCTGCCTGCCGCCGGGCGCCACCGTGCGCGATGCCGCCACGCTGATGGCCGAAAAGCGCATCGCCGCGGTGCTGGTCACCGACGGGCGCACGCTGAAGGGCATCGTCACCGAGCGCGACATGACCGCCCGCGTGGTCGCGGCCGGACTCGACCCCGACACCACCCGGCTGTCCGCGGTGATGACCGCCGATCCGGACACGCTGGAACCTTCGGCCACCGCTCTGGCGGCGCTGGAACTGATGGAACGGCACCATTACCGCCACCTGCCCATCGCGGTGGGCGGCGAGGTCGTCGGCATGGTGTCGATCCGCGACCTGTTCGCCGTGGTGCGCACCCATCTGGAGGACGAACTGCGCAGCCGCGAGGCTTACATGTTCGGCAGCGGCTATTCGGCGGAGGCCACCCTCGGCTGAGCGCGAGCCGGGGGCTGACCTATAGGTAACGCTGCGTTGCGGCGGGGGCGGGGTGACCGGGCGCCCCGCCCCCCCC